>CAMYKF010000351.1 GCA_947258905.1 uncultured Pirellulaceae bacterium
CGGGTAGAAACAGATTGTCGTTATCTTCATGCAACAACCCCACGGCCAGCGAATGCAAGGCGGCATCCAGCAACGTGGGCGGAATGTTAAATCCGCGAATGTCACCGCTGGTTGTCAGACGAGCCAGCACTTCCGTTTGCGAATGTCGTAACTCGGCAATCGTCTGGAACTGCTCGCCGTAGTTTAGACCCAGTTCAGCCATCTATTCGTAGAAAGTTGACGGCGAGACTTCGTCGCGACACGCATTGGTGATTTGCTCCAGATCGACGGGCTCTGCTTGCCTGGGCGATTCGGCCACAACGGCAGCCACAAAATGTCGCGTCCACGCGGAACTGCCAGACGCAGCGGACCAGGTCTCGATGGACCGGTTTCCGGATTCATCGGCACGGACAATCGTTTGCAATGCGGTACGCCCCGCCGGCCGCAATGGTTGCTCGAACACAATGTCCTGCAAGTGACCCGATGGACAGGCTGCCAGCGCCATTTCGATCCAGGCGGCGCCCGGTAAAACGACATTGCCCATGACCTTGTGATCAGGTAGCCACGGCGGACTGTCGGGTTCGACGAAGCCTTCGTAACGGGTTTCGTTTTTCACGCCGGCCAGGGCAAGCTTGCTGCCCAGAAGTGGATGGGCGGTATGAAATTCCGCATGAAAGGCGCGCGGCTTGTCGGGTCCCCAGAATCGTCGCCGCTGGAAAGGATACGTCGGCAACAACACGCGGCTGTGTGTGCTATCCAGATACATCTTTTCGAAATCGGGAGTCACTCCGTGTGCATACAATTGCCCAACGGCCTTCAGGATTGATTCTCGATCATCGGCGTCCCGTTGCAAACAACTGATCAGGCAACTCGCCGCGCCGGCCCAACTGGCCGCAGCCATCCGTGTCAAAACGGATTGGGGTCCCAGCTCCAAAATGATTTCGCAACCGGCATCGTTAACCGCGTCAATACTTGCTGCAAACTGCACGGGCTGTCGAATGTGCCCGCCCCAGTATTTGCCATCCAGTGGTTTGTCCGCCGGCAATATTTCGCCCGAGATATTGCAGACCAGTGGAATTTGCGCTGTGCCAAACGTGATCCGGTCAGCAAATTCCCGGAACGGTTCCAGGGCGGGATCCATCAGGCTGGAATGGAAGGCATGCGAAGTCGTGAGCGATTTCGTGCGAATCTGTTGTTCGGAAAGCGTCGCCGCCAGTTGCTCAAGCGGCTGCCGCGGACCACTCACCACAACATGAGTTCCGTTGTGCGCGGCCAGCGACAACTCCCTATGCGACTGCAGTGCTTCATTGACGGTGTCGGGTGGCGCGAAGACCGCCAGCATCCCGCCACCTTCGGGCAAGTCGCCGATCAAACGGCCCCTTTCGCTGATCAGACGAAGCCCATCGTCCCAGCTCATCATGCCAGCCACGCATGCGGCTGCGTACTGACCAACACTGTGTCCCAGCAACACATCGGGCTGCAGGCCCCATTGCTGCAACAGCTGCACCAACCCCATTTGAATAGCAAAGATGGCGGGCTGAGTCCAGCTGGTGTGATGGATCAACTGATCATCGCGAAACAGCACATCGACCAGTGAACGGTCGCGTGTTTCACGCAATAGTCTATCGCAATGGTCGATGGCATCGCGAAAGGCTGGCTGGCTGTCATAGAGTCCACGAGCCATGCCGCAGTATTGAGCACCCTGACCCGTGAATTGCCAGGCAACCTTTGGTCTGCGTCGCGAATGACCCGTGAAGAGTGAATTTGCCGAGCCCGCTCGCGCAAGTGTTTTCAGTTTTTCAATCGCACCGCCTGTGTCGCGCTCCACGATTGCCGCGCGATGCTCGAAATGACTGCGGCCGGTGGCGCTCGTAACGGCCACGTCCGCCAAATCGATTTCGGGACCGGCTTCCAGGTGTTGGCCGTAGTTTTCAGCCAGGGACGCCAGCGCCTCGTCGCTTTTTGCACTCAGCACGATCAGTTGGGGTGCGGGTTTCGTTTCTACCGACGTTTGTTTTTTTGACCGGTCGACGATTTGCGGCGCCTCGATCACGACATGCGCGTTGGTGCCGCTCATGCCAAAGGCGCTGACACCGGCCAGCCGCCGCTCGGCATCGGGCCATGCGGTTTCCTGGGTCAACACCCGGACTGGAATCCGGTCCCACGGGATGTGCGGGTTGGGATTATCAAAGTTCAACTGGCCGGGAATGCGGTCGTTTTGCATGGCCAGCAGCACCTTGATTAGCCCCGCCATGCCGGCGGCAGCTTCGAGGTGTCCGATGTTTGTTTTTACGGAACCGACCAGCAAGGGCTGGTCTACCGATCGGTCGTCGGTCAGCGCCGCCGCGGCCGCCTGCATCTCGATGGGATCGCCGAGTTCGGTGCCAGTACCGTGCGCTTCCAGATAGGCAACCTGTCGCGGATCAATCCGTCCTCGCTCAAGTGCCTGTCGAATGACTTTCTCCTGGGCCCTGGGATTGGGTGCCGTCAATCCGCTGCTGAAGCCGTTGTGTCCGACGGCCGAGCCGCGAATGATGCCGAGAATCGGGTCACCGGCACTTGCGGCATCGGACAATCGCCTGAGCGTCACGACTCCGCAACCTTCCCCGCGCAAATAGCCGTCCGCCGCCGCGTCAAAGGCTCGCGAGTGGCCATGCGGTGACAACGCCTTGAGCTTGCAAGTCAAAATGTTCGTGGTGGGCGAGCAAATGGCGTTAACGCCGCCGACCAGCGCCCGATCGCAATCGCGTTTTTGCAAACTCAAGCAGGCCAGATGCAACGCCACCAGCGACGACGAACAGGCCGTGTCGACCGCCACGCTGGGTCCCTGCAGACCCAGGTAATAGGCGAGGCGACCGCACAGAAAACTGCCGGCCGCACCAGTCGCAATATACGGATTCAGATTCAGGAACGAGTCGCTGGCTTCGTTCTGATAATCGTTGTGCATCCAGCCGACAAAGATGCCGGTGTGCTCGCCGATCTTTTCCGACGGCCAGCCGGCCCGCTCCAGCGCTTCCCAACCGACTTCCAGCAGCAAACGCTGCTGCGGATCAACCCAGGTGGCCTCGCGAGGCGAGATGCCAAAGAACTCGGGATCCATCTGGTCGATGTGATCCAGAAAAACGCCGCGTCTCGCGTACATCTTGCCGGGCACTTCGGGGTCAGCATCAAAAAAAGCATCCAGATCCCAGCGGTCGTCGGGGAGGTCGCTGACCTCGTCGCTGCCTTCCAGAAGGCATTGCCAGAATTTCTCCGGCGTGGTCGAGCGGCGCGGGAACCGGCAGGCCATCGACACAATGGCAATCGGTTCGCTGCTGCCGGATTGCAATTCGGAGAGCTGCTGTTTCAGCTCGCGAATCTTCAGCAACGCCTGTTTGTTGGGGGAAAGCTGTGTGGTCATGGATGTTACGCTTCGTCGGTCGTAGCAGTATTCGCACGAAACGAGACCGCACCTCTCCCATGATTGGGAGAGGTCAGGACCCGCTTCAAGCGGGGCCTGGGTAAGGGTTGATGAATTGAGTTTGGCACGGCATTAGTCTCCGATTTCCTTCATCAGTTCCTGCA
>CAMYKF010000352.1 GCA_947258905.1 uncultured Pirellulaceae bacterium
CCCCGCTGGAATCTTTGCGGCGGGCCCATGAAATCCTCGACTTCTGCGGCGTGCACCAGGAACGCTACCGCAGTGTCGAAGGGTATTCGACCGGTATGCGACAGAAAACCAAATTCGCCGCCGCCATTGTGCATGACCCGCTGCTGCTGATTCTGGACGAGCCGACTTCCGGGCTGGACCCCGAGGAACGAGAAGCGCTGCTGAACCGTGTGCGAGTGCTGTGCGAGAAGTTCAACAAGTCGGCACTGATCTCCACTCATATTTTGCCGGATGTCCAGTCGATTTGTGATCACGTCATTATCCTTTCCAATGGCGAGGTCAAGGTTTCCGACAGTCTGGCGGGATTGAACAATCCGATGTCTCCGCTGTACATCGCCACGGTGCTGGATCATGCGGACAAGCTGGAAGGTCAGTTGCAGGCGGCGGGCGTCCAAGCCAACCTGCAGGATGACGGAACCGTTGCGATCATGGCCAAAGGCGAGCAGACATTTGACCGCATCTGGCAGGTATGTGCTCGCCATCAAATCGTGCTGAAGTCGCTGGTGCCGACGCGGAATTCGATCGAGGAAATTTTCATGGAGGCGATCAAGGGGGACGAACATGCCCATTCATGATGTTGGGTATCGCAACTGGTCCGGCCCCCTGACGTCGGCGCTGACCCGCTGGTGGACGATCTCCGAAGCCGGGATTCGAACGGCGCTGAAAAGCCGGTGGATTCGACGCGCCATTCTGGCGGCGTGGCTGCCGGTAATCTATTTCGGCGTTCTGTTTTTCATGTTCGAGAAGATCATGGACCCGTCCATCTCGGACTTCGCTCGGCAACTGGGGATGCCACAGGCCGAACAGGCGATCGAAGTGCTTGAAGAAGAGGGCGGCGAGCAATTTGTCGAGCAACTCGACAACCGGATGAGACAACAGGGATTCGAGGAATTGCCGCTGCCGGAGTTTATTCCGAACAAGGATGCTTTGGCCGCCGCGCTGGAGACCGGGGACATCCGCGTGATTCGCAACACGACATGGAACTGGTTGCTGTCGACATTCCTGCGTTATCCCCAGGGCCTGATGACATTGCTGATCATCGGATTGATTGTGCCGCCACTGATCTCGCGCGACGTGCGTTCACGGGCTTTCCTGCTGTATTATTCCCGACCGATCACGAGGCTGGAGTACCTGTTTGGCAAGCTGGCCATTCCCGGGATGGTTCTGGTCCTCATCACACTGGTGCCGGCTATGGCGTTGTATTGCTTTGGCGTGATGTTGTCTCCCGATATGTCGGTGGTGTTTGACACATGGGATATCCCTTTCCGCATCGTGATTGCCACGGCGGTTGGCGTGGTTCCAACCTGTTTGATCGCTTTGCTGTTTTCGTCGCTGACTCAGGAGAGTCGCTACGCTGGATTCGCCTGGTTCACGGTTTGGGGGTTGGGCGCGGTCGTGTGGTGGCTCATCTACTTCCCCAACTCCCAGGGCGGAGAGATTGCCTTCGACAGTAACTGGTCGCTGATCTCCATTTATTCCACGATTGGCCGGGTCCAGGCGTGGGTCTTTGGACTGGAATCGGACATGTCGCGTGTGTTGCCGTCACTTGTCGTCCTGACGATCATCACGGTGCTGTCCCTGGCGTGGCTCAATCGGCGAATTTCTGCTCCGGTAAGGAACTAGCGTTGTGATTGAATTTGCCAAAGTCACCAAGCTGTACAAAACCGTGATCGGGGTTAACGACGTTTCCCTGTCGCTGCAGCCGGGAATCTATGGCTTGCTGGGTCCCAACGGATCGGGCAAGACCACGTTCATCAACCTGGTGATGGGCCAATTGCGGCCAACGTTGGGTCGCGTGCATGTGTTTGGACAGGACCCGTGGCAGTGCGACGAGCTGTTGAACCGGATCGGGTTGTGCCCGGCCTTACAGGCCAGTTATCCGTTTGTCACCGGATTCAAGTGGGTCAGTTATCTGACCCAGCTGCGTGGTTATTCCAAAAAGGTATCCAATGAATACGCCGAACGAGCGTTGTCCATTGTGGGTATGACGCATGCCATGGATCGCGCGATGAGCGGGTATTCGCTGGGCATGCGGCAACGCACCGTGCTGGCCCAGGCAATTGCGCACCAGCCAGAACTGCTGATTCTCGATGAACCCTTCAACGGGCTGGATCCCAAGGGCCGCATCGAAATGACCGAATTCCTCAAGGACTGGGTCAGGCGCGGTAAAAGCCTGATTCTGGCCAGTCACATTCTGCACGAAGTCGAGGCGTTAAAGCCGTCCTTGTTGCTGATATCCGGCGGCCGCCTGCTGGCTTCCGGTTCGCCGGAACAGGTGCGCTCCATTCTCGCCGACTGTCCCAACTCGATTCGCATGCGCTGCAACGCGCCGGGGCGACTGGCCGCACTGGTCACTTCGCATCTGGACGTCGACACGATTCGCATCAACGCTGCGGAGCAGGAACTGGAGGTGGAAACCAAACATCCGGTTGAATTGCTGACCCGCCTGCCCGGACTGGCACTGGAAAACGATTTGCAAGTGACCGAGATTCGTTCTGCCGACGAATCGCTGCAGGAGATCTTCAGTACGTTGATGCGCATTCACCGCGGAGAAATTCGGGTACCGGGGTAATTTATGTCCATCGTTAACAGTATTCTGGCCACTATTCGCTTCGAAATGTCGCGTGTCATGACGCTGCAGCGACTGGGCGTGGCGCTCGTCATGGCGCTGTTCCCGCCGGCGATGGTGGCGGTGCTGGACCGGTCCGGTGCTCTGGCAGCCCCGGAGTTTGTCATTTCCGTGCTGTGCGGCATGATCTGCCTGTTGTCGTTGCTGCTGTGGGCGACGTCGAATGTGTACACGGAACTGGAAGGCCGCAGCTGGACGTTTGTGACCAGTCGTCCGTTTGGCCGCTGGTCGATCCTGTTCGGGAAATTCCTGATCGCCTTTGTCTGGTCCTTCCTGATTTCATGGACCGCACTGACGATTTGCATGCTCATCGGACTCAATGCCGATTTTCTGACAGAGGCAAGCAAACTCCGCATCTGGTTTTACCTGTCGGTGTTGTTGTTTCTGGCCAGCATGGTCTATTCGGCCATTTTTTCATTTCTCGGAGTGATCATTCAGCGCCGGGCCATGGTGGTGGCCGTCGGTTATTTCCTGATTGTGGAGATCGTTTGCGCGTTGATTCCGGCAGTGATTGGCAAATTGGCAATGACCTATCACATGATGAGTCTGCTTTCGCAATGGCTGGGCTGGATTATTCCGGATCCCCAGGCAGAGCAGGAATTTGCTGCGCTCTACGGCCAGTATCCCCAATGGGTGCATCTGGGAGCCATCTTTTTGATGACCTTCATCATGCTGGGCGCCTCGGCCATCGTCATCCGGGCGCGCGAGTACATTACGCTGGAGGATGCCCAGGTGTAACAATCCTCTTCGTCCTCGTCTTCTTCGTCCTCGTCCGGACCTGCTCCGCTAACCAACGCCGTTTGCGGAAGGACAAAGACAAAGACAAAGACAAAGACAAAGACAAAGACAAAGACAAAGACAAGGATGACAAAGACAAAGACAAAGACAAAGACAAGGACAAGGATTTGTTTACCAGGGATCGCTCGTCCATGTGCGGATGGCGACCCGCTCACCTTTCATCTCCAGCCTCACTGCGCCATCGAACCCGGTGTGGAAGACCCGGCTGCGATCGGGTTCGGGCAAAAACTGTTGCAAACCAAGGTTTTTTCCGCGGTGGCTGCTGACCACGACGTACTGCGGCCGGGACCACTGAAAAAATTCCCGCGGACGACTGTTCTTGCTGCCATGATGAGGCGCCGTCACCAACTCGTACGGATGGCCGGGCGTTTGCAACAGTCGATCCATGCCGGGACCTTCCAGATCTCCGGTTAACAGGATGCGCCGGTCGCCCCACCCGACTTCCAGCACGATGCTGTCCGAATTATCGGAATCGCAAGATCCCTCAAGCGGCGGGTTGAGGACCCGCATCTCGACTGCCCGGTTGATTTCCAAACGGTCGCCACGCGAGACCAGTCGGATGTCGATGTCCTGTGCCCGAATCTCATCCAGCAGCAACGCAATCATCGGGGTCAGGCTGGCCTGATCACGCATGGCCCGGGACATCACAATGGTTTCAATCGGGAATCGGTCCGCCAGTTCGGGCAAGCCGTTAAAGTGGTCCGAATCGGCATGCGACAGGATGACCGCATCCAGCTTGCGAATCCGACGTTGCCACAATACGGCCGACGCATTTTCACTGGCCTGACGGGTCGAAGCAAAACTTCCGCAGTCGTACAGGATGTTCTTGCCCTCGGGCAATTCCAGCAACACGCAACTGCCGTGGCCGACGTCGATCACGGTACAGGTCAGCCCGCTGCGTTGCTGTGCGCGATGGTAATCATACCAGTCCGGAACCAGCCAGCCGGCCACCCACCACAACACAATCGCCGCGGCAAACGAGCGGAATCTGAATTGCCGGACGCAGAGAAACGCAACGATTACAGCGGCGTAAAAAACGAAAATGGCCAGCAGTGGAGGTCCGCTGGTCCAGAAATGACCCAGGGGAATCGTCCGGCAGGCGTCCACCGTGGCCTGGATCAATCCAAATGATCCGTTGCAACCGAGCCCCAGCACAGCAGCCAGCGGCGGACAGATCCAGCCGGTCAACAACACGCCAAATCCGAGAATCAGGCTGGCGGTAACGGGAATTAGCAGAAACGGATTGACCAGCAACGCGATCGGCGCTAACACATGAAATCGCGCTGCCACCAGGGGTACCGCCATCAGCCAGATGATTGCGCTCACGGCAAATGCCGTATACAGCTTGCGACCAGCCTGGTGCATCAACCGTTCGCGCCACGACGAGGACTCCCGCAGCAATCGATCGATCGGGTCGTCACTGACCGGCAACACCAGCCAGTGTCGCGCGAAGATCAGGGATCCGACGGCGAGGAAAGACAGCTGGGCGCCCGTATTGAATAATTCGGTCGGGTTGATCGCCAAAACAACTAGCGCTGCGAGGGCCAGCGAGTTAAATGAAATCGGTGTGCGACCGATCCAGCGACAATAGCAATAGACTGTGATCAGAATGGCCGCCCGCAAAACCGGCGGCCGAAATTCCACCAGCCAGGCATAGGTCAACACAAAGATTACGGTCAGCAACAGACCTTTGCGACGCGATATCAGGCCCAGCCGAGGCAACATTAAAAACAATCCGGCCAGGATGCCCACATGCAATCCGGAAATCGCCAGCAAGTGCACGGTGCCGCTCAACAAGAAGTTATCTCGTTGCATACGATCCAGCTGGTCACGGTTGCCCAGCAGCATGGCGGATGCCAGCGGTGCATACTCGGGTGACAAGTACCTCCACAATACCTGATCCAGATCACCACGCAGTCGACTCATCCATTGCATTGGCGTCAGCGACGTGACACGCAGGTCCAGGCAATCCGGATGATCGACATTGATCCAGCACAAAATCCGCCGACCCCGAAAGTAATCGCCAAAATCGAATTGCCCGGGATTGGTCGGGTGCGCCGTCCGCTCGAGCATGCCGCAGAACTCGATTTCGTCCCCGCTGCGCAAGCCCCCAACCTGCCCGTCGACAAAGACTTCCACTTTGCCGGACGCCGGCACGAAGCGATTCACCTGCCGGATGTCCGTCACGTCGACCTGAAAACGCGAACGAATACCGCGTGGCCGCGCGAATTGCTCCTGCGCAGGATCGGCGGCAATCCAGCGCGGTTGCGAAGCAATCGTTCCCCGCAGCATCACTGGCGCTGCGTCTTCGCTGGCCCAGGTTCCGATATCAGACGGACCGATCCAGTGCCAATGGGCGTGGTGCCACAGGCCGGCAAACGCAAAAATTGCCACCAGCAGCGTACTGGATGCCATGGCGAACCGGTGCCAGGCAAACGTGATTAGCCAGGCCAGACCAGCTGATAACAACAACGTGATCCAGATCCATGCTGCAGGATCGAGGATTCGACTGAACAAAATCCCCACGGCCGCGAATATGGTGACGCGCAGCAAAGGCTGGTAAGAGCGTTTCCATCCGCCACTGGATTCCGTCACGATTCAACAATCCATTATCGACTGACAGCTCAACATCGGCTTGTCAGTCATTGTGCGGCAAGGTTAACGGATTGAACAGGTGCAGGAAGCTCCTGCCAGGGAAACCAATTTCAGTAGTTCCAAAAACATAGCCGAACGCGCTAGTGTCGGGTCTGTCAGGCAGCGTTTTCCCAAGAGACCCGAGGCTAGCGCCTTCGGCTCAGTTCAAGTCGACGGTTTTTTGGAACTACTCAATTTGTGATTTGCGGTGGAGCTAGCGAATGGTTTCAGACTTCCACAACATTTCGGCGTGAGTGCGCGACGCGGTATGAGCGGGCAACACGGATTGGTCAGCGGCCAGTGGTTGGGGCGGCTCAGTCGAACCGGGCAAACGCTGCGGCGGCATTTCCGGAGCCATTTCCAGCGGTGGTTCGGCAAGGGATTCGGGAGTGGCAAGCGGTACGCCGCGCCGGCTGGCACCCACAAAACCCCACGGGTCGCAGTGCGGACCCTCGTATCCGTTATCACAACGCGGGTTGGGCAACAACCGGATGTTGGCCAGCACATCCAGGTGATCGCGTAGTCGCGGCTTCGTTGTGTCGGTGCAAGGACCCCAGCGCCGGCCGTTCCGACCGTGGTCAATCAACACCGACCAGGGACTGGGCCAGTGGTGAGATGCGTTGTAGTAAGTCTTGCCGGTATGTTTGCCACAACGACAACCGCCGAGGTCCCGGTCACGCCACGGATTGCCCCGCCAGCCGTAAGCGTCCTTGTGCGGCAGATTGTGGTTGCAATTGGGGCAAATCCGAATCCGGTCGGCATCGCTGTAAACAAACCAGTGCTCCTGGGCATCAAGCGACGGATTGATCCACCACACCGCAACAAGTGCCAGGAGAGTGCTTTTCCACAACATGCGAGTCATTCCTGCCTGTATTACACGGTCTATGTCGGGTCGTATCGGGACGACATTAGGGATTCGGCAGGTACAATAGGTGGCGTGGCCCCTACCCGGCCGAAGACGTTACCTGACCCGTACAGTTTCAGAATTTGCATTCATGAATTACCGACTCAGGCCCCTGTTGCTCGCCTTGCTCATGCTTGCCCTGTCCGGTTGCCAGCAGGACCGGTACGACGTGATTGTGCTTAAATCGAAAGTCAGCGAACTGGAATCGCAAGTCGACGACCTGCAGGAACAGCTCGGTACGGCTGGCGACCGCGCGCTGCTGGAGCGTGAGTTGGGTCGCTTGCAGGCCGAATTGATTACGCTGCAACAACAGATGACGACGTTGCAGGAGTCCGGCGTGCGCAACGTCGAACCCGACGAGCAGCCGGCTGTCGAGTTGCCGGTCGCGCCGACGGCGGAAGAAATTGCCGCGGCAGTCGAGCAACTGGAAAACGCGGGGGCAGCAATCACGCGAGACGACGAGGGAAAAGTCATTGCGGTTCAGGCCACGGAATTTCCGCTTGAACTGGACACCGTTTCGCAGCTCGAAAACTTTGTGAACCTCAAGGAACTTTCCGTTTCGGGACCGTGGGTCACGCAGGAAATGTTCGAGGTATTTGGCAAGCTCCAATCCCTGGAGCGACTTAACGCCGAAGTCACAATTGCCAATCGCGAGGCCCTGGAGAAACTGGCGGACCTGAGGAACCTGACCTTCATTCAGCTGTTTCGCACCGACATCGACGATGACTCGATGGAAATCCTCAGTCGCCTGCCGAAACTTGCGCAGATTCGTTGCGGGCAGACGCGTGTGGGCGACGCCGGACTGGCTCACCTGGCCAATCTGAAAACGCTGGTGGCCATTGACCTCAGCGACTGCAACCGCGTCTCTGGCAAGGGACTGCAGTCGCTGGCGCAATTACCCAATCTGAAGTTCCTGAAAGTCTGGGGCCCGCAAATCGACGATGACTCGATGCAATGGGTCGCGAAAATGAGTTCACTGGAAGTGCTCGGGCTCAATGACACTCAGGTTACTGACAACGGGTTTGAACAACTAACCAGTCTTGAGCGATTAAAGGAAGTGCATTTGGTGCGCACACGCATCGGCGATCGGACACTGGAAGTCCTCGCTCAAATGCCCGGCATGAAATCGCTGCGATTGCGCGACACACAAATTACAGCATCCGGATTACAGGAGCTCGTCGCTCTAAACAACCTCGTCAAACTGGATCTCAGCGAAAACCAGGGGGTGACGGACGAGGGCCTGGACTCTCTAGCGCAGATCGCGGGACTGCAGGAACTGAATTTGTGGACCACCCCGGTGAGCGACGCCGGCGTCAGCCAACTCACCGGACTCGACAACCTCACGTGGCTGAATCTCGACAAGACCCGAATTACCGATCAGGCGATAAGCGAATCGTTGTCACAGATGACCCAGTTGACGTGGCTGCATCTGGGTTCCAACGATCTGACCGATGCATCGATCGCCGGATTGTTGACGCTGAACAAACTGAAATACCTCAACGTCTCCTACACAAAAATCTCGCAGGACGGCTTCTTTCAACTTGACGATGCCCTGGCCGAGCGCGGCGGCATCGTCATCCCGCCGTAACCCGCGGGGCCAGCTTCCAGCTTGTCATGCCCCGACGAGTCGCAGCATCAAATCGTGCAATTCAACATCGGGAACCACTTCGTCGACGTTGAGGTTGGCTCGCGAGCAGATCAGTGCTCCTTGCATTTCCGCGGTGACAGCCGGCGCGCCGTGAGAACCCTTGACCAGTGATGCATCCAGCGGAATCGACCTGGTCGCTGGATCAAAGAACAGCTCGACGGGGTCGTAGCCTGGTTTGCGATGAATGTCGACCGTGCGGGCATAGGCCGGCGCGTGTTTGTCATCGAGCCACCAGTAATACGCCTGCCAGCTGTTGGGCGTGGAAACCAGTATCACGTCGCCGCTGCGCGGGTGATTCAGATTGACATATTGCCGCTCGTCGTCAGCCAAGACCATTTGCAGGCCATCGGTGCCATCAAACAACTGGATCACCTGGGCGATGATATTCGGGTCGCTGTCACGGACGAACACGTGTGAGAACTGATGGTCGACCAGCGCCCAGGCATCGCTGTTCTCAAAATCCAGTTGTTCCCGGCCCTCTTCCTCAATCACATGCAACAAGCCGGTTTCACGCAATCGCCGATTGGGATAGGCCACATGATCGACGCTGGTGATGACATATTCACTGATGGCAAGCCACACGGGTGGCTCAGGATAGATCGCGGCGAACTGGTTGGTCAGTTTGGCAAGTACACCGTCAAGTTCCGTTAACGCCGCCACAGCCTGCGGGCTGTCGGGCCCAAACTTTTGCGCCGCGTAATCCAGATGCGGCAGGTAGACATACCAGATATCAGGTGTAAATTTTTTGGCCGTCAAGACGGCCGAGTCGACGATCCACTGGCTGGACTGGATGCCGGCCAACGGTCCCCAGAAATGTTGCAGTGGGAAATGTCCCAGTTGCTCCAGCAGTTCGCCGTAAAATTCCTGCGGCTTGGTATGGCACCACATATCCTCGCTGCCATCGGGCTTGTGGATCGGCGCCGGCATACAGACGAAGTCGGCGTGACAGCCCTTGGCCAGCATGGGAAACCACGCGGCCGTTTTCAATTCGGGCTGCTGCTGTTTGATCGTATCCCAGATCTGCGGCCGCTCGATGACTTCGTTCCAGGCCGTCCACATTTCCACTTCGTGTTTTTCACGCCAGTAAAACCCGTTGGCCACGATACCGTGAGCCTCGGCGCGGCAGCCGGTCAGCACGTTGCATTGTGACGGCCAGGTCACACAGGGAAAACTGTGAGCAATACGCGCCGATGTTCCGGACGCTGCCAGTCCGGCCAGCACGGGCAATTGTGGCACGTCTTGTTGGCGCAATCCAGGCAGGGACAGCACGACGAGCGGAGCGGGCATGGGTTTGGTCGATCTACCAGGTATCGGGCAAGCGCAGCCGGCTGGACTGTTCGATCTTGCCGGTCAGCGCGGAGAGGAATTCATACGAGCGGCGAGCCACATTGGGCGCGTCATGACTGTGCCGACTGAGTTCCACGTACAGCCCGCCACTATACTCGATGTCGTGCAAGGCCTTAATGATGGGTGGAAAATAAATCTGCCCGTCGCCAAACATCAAATGTTCGTGGACGCCGGCCCGCATGTCCTCGATATGTACGTTCACGATACGCTTTTGCCAGCGCTCAATGAAATCCACAATCGGTACTTCGCCCTGGCAGAACAGATGTCCGATGTCCAGTGTCAGTTGAAGCGTCGGCGATTCGATCCATTGCAACAGTCGCTCGAACGAAGCCATTGTATCGATCAGCATGCCTGGCTCGGGCTCGAATCCAATCGTCACGCCGGCATTGGTGGCATA
>CAMYKF010000353.1 GCA_947258905.1 uncultured Pirellulaceae bacterium
CGCACCAGATCCCGCATCTCGATCCACGGAGAAATGAACTCGGCGTCGGTTGCCTCACCTGCCGTACCGTAGGTTGGCCACAGCTGCATAAAGCTGTAGGTCAGTGGCAAAATGCCGTCTTCCTGTGTGCGGAAGTTTAACCATGACCCCGCAGCCAGCGAGTCGATGTACTCCGGCTCGGTGCGGATCGTATGTCGAGTCCAGTCGCTCCAGAAGGTGCCGTTGTTGGCGCGGATATATAATTCATCGACACTTCGTGTCTCATAAACGCCAGTTTTGAATTCCAGATCGAAAAAGTCCTGGGGCGTCATGTCATGCACAACACCGGGTGTCAGAGTAGAGGCACCCAGGCGGAAGTTGCCGGACAAGGGATCGGTGTTGGCATCGTAGACCTGAAATCCCGTGTACACGGGCCCGTCATCGAGCTTTTCCACTAACACCGAAACATCCACAAATTCCAGTTGCTGGCGAATCGTGTAATCGCGGTTGACGCCGATTACCGGCTTCTCATTGGTAGCCACTCGAATGGTCTGGATCTCGCTCCAGTGCTTGCCATCGAATACCTGAATACGAATTTGTTCGTTGAAGGAACGTGATGCCGACAGCCACTCCATGTTGCCAAGTTCGGAAAACTCCCTTTCCACCCACTGATTGGCGGCAATCGGAACGCCGTTTTCCAAAATCGTGCCGGACCACGAGTGCGGGCTGGTGTCCCAGAAACGCACGCGTTTGGGCGAGTTGTTGTCGGCATCGGTGACCACAAACAATTCACGCAACGCCACCGTTTCTTCGGTTGCCATCACGTACTCGGTGGGAACCACGACAGGCCGGTTGAAGTTGACCGTCGTGAATGAATTCAGCATCAGCGGGAAACTCCATTTCCCCTGGCCATTGGAGCCGTCACCATAATTGCGGTCAAATGCCCGCAAATAGATGGGGTCGTTGTTGGGAGCTGCCAGCGCGGCATAGAAGCGCAGCCTTGGCATATCGTCGACCTCGACGTAATGCCACATGCCGGGATCAAGAACCACGCCGTCCAGCTCCAAATAACCGGAAGTCGCACCCGGATTGGCTTCAAAAATCTTGTAGCGACTGATGGGGAATCCATCCGGATCATTAGCATTAAAGAATTCGTTGACCAGAATGTATTCATTCTGCACGACCGAGAGGTCGGAGCCCGTGACGATCGGTCGCGTCGTGTTCTCGACAACCGTGTAGAAGTAGGCATCGGACACCGGGCCCAGCTGGCCGGCTGCCTCGGCACGGAACTGGATGTTTTCCTTGCCGATTACCGTACCTGAGTGGTAGACCAGCAAACCGACATTCGCGTAGTCATACCGGTGCCAGACATTGGGAGACAGCTGTATGCCGTTGTAAGTCCAGTAACCGGAATTGACCTGGTTGTTTTGATCACGCAGTTCGATATGCGTGGGGACATCGCCATCGGGATCAAACACCGTAAAAATCTCGGTGGCGACCTTGGTCGTGCCCAGCAAAATGGTTGTGTCGTCGACGATTACGGTTGGTGCGCCCATTCTCTCCTGGCCTCGTATGTTATGAAGACTTCCACCAAATCAGGCAAATAATGCATACAGATCCGCCTAAACGAATCTATTGGTTAACGACCGACCATCGAGTGTGTACTCGAAAAGTCGCATTATTCGCTGAATTCCCTCTGCCCCGATAATGTGATCAGATTGATTCGGCATACCAGATGTGGTCGCCGTGATTGGGAAGAATCCATTCTAGTTAGCAGGTAGGGATTTTGTACACACAAAATCAGGCCGCTGAGGCCGACCCGGTGGTTCAGCGGGACGGGGTTCGGGTTGCGCCAGCTGTACCGGGAATGCGCAAAAAACATACGTATACAAGCATTTATCCGGTCAAAAACGGTTCCATTTTCAGGGCTTTGTGGGGCCTGATTGCCAACATCTGAACGCACCATCGGCCAGTTGAACGAATATTGGGGCGACCGAATCCGGTCTCCGTCGTGAACGAATCGGGCTCGATGCGGACCCCATCGGCCTCAAAAAATCCGGTTGAATCCATTGTGAGCCGCGACCCGATAGGCTTCCGCCATCGTGGGATAGTTAAATGTCGTACGCAAAAAGTACTTCAGCGAATTGCCTTCTCCCTGGCGATCCATCACCGCCTGGCCGATGTGGATGATCTCGGCAGCATTGGGCCCAAAGCAATGAACGCCGAGCACCGCCAGCGTTTCGCGATGGAACAGGATCTTTAGCATGCCCACCGGGCGGCCGGTAATTTGGGCGCGGGCCAGATTCTTGAATCGGGCGACCCCGACTTCATAAGGCACGCAAGCTTCCGTTAACTCGCGCTCGGTTTGCCCGATGGAACTGATCTCCGGACTGGTGTAGATACCCGCAGGAATCTGGCCCAAGGCTTCAATCTCATCCAGATTTCCCAGGAAATGATTGGCTGCCGCCCGCCCCTGAGTGTAAGCGGCACTGGCCAGCGACGGAAAACCGATCAAATCACCGACGGCGTAAATCCCGGGAACCTGCGTTTGATAGAACTCATCAACCGCCACGTAACCCCGTGAATCAGCCTCCAGCCCTACATGGTCCAGGTCCAGCGTGTCACTGTTGCCGGTCCTGCCGGCTGCCCACAACAGGATATCGGTCTTCAGCCGTTTGCCGCTCTTCAATTCCAGTTCCACGCCATCATCCTGACCCTTGATAGATACGTACTTCTCGTCATGCCGGATTACGATCCCGTTTTCACGCATGTGATAGCTGAGCGCGTCCGAGATCTCGTCATCCAGAAAATCCAGCAACCGGTCGCGGCTGTTCACCAGATTAATCTTGATTTCCAGATGTCTCAGCATCGATGCGTACTCGCAGCCAACCACGCCGGCCCCGTAGACAGACATTGTGCGTGGTTTGAAATCCAGTGACAGAATCGAATCGCTGTCGAAAACTCGCGGATGGGAAAAGTCGATATGATCGGGGCGATACGGCCGCGATCCAGTGGCCAGAATGATGGCGTCGGCCTGCAGTTTCCGATCGCCGTCGACCAGCATCGTATTCTGGTCCACAAAGCGGGCTTCGCCATGGATGACTTCCACGTCATTGCGATTGAAAAAGCGGCGCCGCAGTCCCTCTTGCTGGCCGATGATGGACTCGGTGCGGGCTTTCAAATCGGCCATCGTGAAGTTCACCGATACGCCGCAAGCCCGCATCAACGGATGACTCAGGGCTTCGGTCAGTTGATAGATCGCGAAACGCAGTGCCTTGCTGGGGATCGTGCCCCAATGGGTACAGCCACCGCCGACCTTGTCGTAGCGTTCCACCAATTGGACACAACGGCCACTTTTGGCCAGTTGCATCGCTGCACCTTCGCCGCCAGGTCCCGACCCCACGACAATCACATCCGCTGTTTTTTCACTCATCCTGCGTCAATCCCTGCGTCAATCAAAAGACTGCATGTTCGTTGGTTGCCGGCCGGTATTAAAACGCCTGAGCCGCAAAAAATGTCATCTCGCCGGGTTCCGTCGACCAGATTGACCAGCGCTTGCCCGATCACCGGAGTGAACTTGAAGCCGTGTCCGGACATACCACAGGCAAAGGCAATATGCGGAGAATCTTCCAGCACATCGACGACAAAGTGCTTGTCGGGTGACATCGTGTACATGCACAGACTGTGATCCACGTGTACCGCACGCGGCGTATTGAAGTGCTGATGGGCGAACTCCTGAACACGCTGCAAGTCCACACCATCCAGCTGCCGATCAACGTGCAAAGGGTCGTTCATTTGATGGCCGCCGCTGTGTTCGGCAATCTTGTTACCCCGGCCATCAATGTCCGGAAATCCATAAAAGTATCCTGCGGGCGTCTCGAAGAAAAACACGGGACAACCCTCCGACAACTTCGCCCGCTCGTCGGCAATCCGAAACCAGTGCTGGTGCTTGGCAATGACCTGCAACGGAATTTTCAGGGCGGACAACAGGTCATTGGCCCATGCCCCGGCCGTCACAATGACCCGCCGGCCGGTGAACGTGCCCTGATCGGTTTGCACTCGTACGTCGCCGCCTGATTGGCTGAAGTTGCCAACCGTCGCGCCGTCGCGCAACTCGGCCCCGGCCTGCCGTGCCAGCTCGGCCATTGTTTCCACGCACGTTTCGACCAGCAGGTAGCCGGCGATTTCTTCATACAATCCAACCGTCCCCTCGTCGAAATTAAACAACGGGAATTGCTCGCGCAGTTCCGCGAGTTCATAACGACGGATTGGCAAGTTGTGCTGGTCGGCACTCGATTGAATGCCGCCAATAATCGGACCATCAGGCTGGCCAACCTGCAGCAATCCTGTCCGCGCGAAAAGTGACCGTCCGCTTCGCCGCTCGATTTCATCCCATAGCCGGTAGGCGTCCAGCACCACAGGCACATAGTCCGGGTGTTCAAAATAGGCCTGACGGATGATGCGTGTCTGGCCGTGGGAACTGCCTCGCGCATGGCCGGGCGGAAACCGGTCCAGCCCCAGCGTTCGCCAGCCGCGAGCGGCGGCAAACATCGCTGCCGCGCTGCCCACCCCTCCGGTTCCAATCACAATGCAGTCGTACGTTTTGCTCATGGATAAACCTGGTCAATCCTCGTCCTCGTCTTTGTCCTCGTCTTTGTCCTTGTCAAGCTCCCGCCGCCATGGGGATCAGGACAAAGACAAAGGACGATGACAAAGACAAGGATGTTTTATCAGGCCAACAACACCTGCCGCTCACAAATCGCGCGAATCGATGCCTTGTCCATCAAGTGCCGGGTCTCAATCCCTTCGGCCAGTAGCGGGGCACTCAAATGGCTAAAGCGTTCGATCTCGAAACAGTTGATAATCGCGGTAACCGCATAGCCCTGACGTCGCAGTTCGCCCAATGCCACGCCGACTTCCAGATCGACATGAGTCAGGATGGCAATGATCGTGGCGTCGCGCGGCAAGCGTTGCTGCGCTTCGCCGATCATCTCAAAGAACGATAACCCGTCCGTTTTCTCCAATCGGGCCAGCGCCTGCAGAATGTGCACGATCTGATCATCGGCTCGCTGCGTCGGCACAATCACTGGACGCAATCGTTCGTTGTTGCGGTCCATCGAAGCGGACTTAAGTGCTTCGTCGCGTGTCCGCCGGTCACCCCGCCAGCCTTCTTCGCGAATGCGGTCTGCCGCATCGCGACCATTGGAGACCAGTCCGACCTGCTGACGCATTTGCTGGACGGCATTGGCCACACTGGCGGCACAGGTGATGGCCAGTTCGCTACGCATTGGCTCATGCCGGCGATCAAAGGAGTTTTTGTGGAAGTCCAGCAGAATGGTGGCGCCCGCCACCGACGATGGCTCGTAGATTTTGCTTTGCAGGTTCCCGGTCCGTGCCGTAGCCCGCCAGTGAATTCTGGAAAGCGAATCGCCGCTTTGGTACTGCCGCACACCGGCGATCCGCGTCGGGTCTTCAAACAACCGATGCGTGATAACGATTTCGCCGATGGGTCGACGGGAGGCAATGTCGTAACCTTCCAGCCGTACGACTTCGGGCTCAACCAGCAAGTAATCCGGTTGCTGCAGCACGCGATACCGGCGATTCAGTCCAAACAGATCGCCCGTCTCGGCGACCAGCGGACCGATCTGGTAATAGCCTCGGCGGTTGCATTTGATCTGATACATCATCTGCAGCTGGCCGCCAGCCTTGAAATCGGTAACTTCCATGTGCCGGCCTGTTACCTGAATGCGTTTGCCTTTTTCGCCGCGGTCGGCTTTGCTCAATATGTCCTCGACCAGCACCCACGAGATCGGAAACCGGCCTTCGTTCTTCACCTTGATGGCTACCGGAATCGTATCACCCACCTTGGCCACCAGTAGATTGACGGTTCGCGATGCCCGCAGGGAACTGATCCAGCCGCTGGAAAACAGGTGGCTGATGAAAAACACCGCCACTAACGCATAGACGGCGTAAACGAGGATGCCCATGTTAAACAGCCAGGCAGCAGCCAGTAGCAACAAGGCAATGACCAGCAACATCAGGACGCCTCGTTGGCAATCACGGGCACGGCAATCTGGTCCAGCAACTCGCCAATGATTTGCTGGCCCGTGATCTTTCGCAAACGACTTTCCGGTTTGAGAATCACGCGATGAGTCATCACGGGGGCGGCAATCGCCTTGACGTCGTCGGGCAGGACGAAGTTACGTCCGCGCATCGCCGCCAGGGCCTGGGACGCCCGAAACAGCGCGATCGAGGCACGCGGACTGCCGCCCAGACTGAGGTGCTCGTTTTCGCGTGTCTGTGTCACCAGTTGCAAAATGTACGACTGCACCTTGGGGTCAACATGCACACGACGGACTTCCTGCTGACACTGGACAATCTGATTCGAATCGATCACTGGCTGCAAGGTTTCAATCGGATGTTGCATCTGCAACTTGCCGAGCATGTCCAGTTCGTCATTCATCTCGGGATACCCCAGATGAAACTTCATCAGGAAACGATCCAGCTGGGCTTCGGGCAGGGGAAACGTCCCTTCGTGATCGATGGGGTTTTGGGTGGCGATCACCAGGAAAGGCTTTTCCAGTTCATAAGTCACGCCATCGACCGTCACACGCCCCTCGGCCATGGCTTCCAGCAAAGCGGCCTGGGTACGCGGCGTGGTGCGGTTGATTTCGTCGGCCAACAGGATGTTGGAAAACAGGGGCCCCGGGCGAAATTCAAACTCAACCGTCTTTTGATTGAAAATCGACGCGCCCGTCACATCCGACGGCAGCAAATCCGGCGTGCACTGAATCCGTTTGAAATCGCAACCCACACTGAGGGCCAACGAGCGGGCCAGCATGGTCTTGGCCACACCCGGCACGTCTTCCAGCAAGATGTGGCCCTCGCAAAACCAGGCGACCAGCGAATAGACGATCTGCTGACGCTTGCCAACAATCACCTGCTCGACGTTCTTAATGATCGTCTTCGCAGTTGCTTGCACATTTTTCATTCGCCGGGTTCCGCTATCGCTTCTCTGCTACCGTGTTGTTTGCTTCAA
>CAMYKF010000354.1 GCA_947258905.1 uncultured Pirellulaceae bacterium
CTTTTGCAGGAAATGTTCGGCCAGCACTTCGATGTCGTCGGGCCGGCGACGCAGGGCGGGCACCTCGATCTTGACCACGTTCAGCCGGAAAAACAGATCGCGGCGGAACCCGCCTTCCTTCACCAGTTTTTCCAGATCGCGATTCGTGGCGGCGATCACGCGGACGTTGACCGAGATGGCCTTGCTGCCGCCAACTCGCTCGAACGGATGGCCTTCCAGCACGCGCAAAAATTTGGCCTGAATCGAGGGACTCATCTCGCCGATCTCGTCCAGCATTAGCGTCCCGCCATCGGCCGCCTCGAACTTGCCCATCTTTCGATCGGTCGCGCCGGTAAACGCACCCCTTTCGTGCCCGAACAGTTCACTTTCCAGCAGCGATTCAGACAAGGCCGCACAGTTTAGACAGACGAACGGCCTTTTCTTGCGGGGGCTGGAATAGTGTACCGCGCGGGCCACCAGTTCCTTGCCCACACCCGATTCACCAACCACCAGCACGGTAGCGCCACTGGGGGCCGCGCGAGCGATTTGCTGGTGCACTTCCAGAATCGCCTGGCTGCCACCGACGATTTCACTTTCCACACCCAGTTGTTCACGCAGTTGGTCGATTTCACGTCGCGTGACCGACAGGTCCTCGACCAGTTTCTGTTCGCGATGCCGTGTTTTCATGGCCAGCGCCATGTTTTCGGCCACCGCCAGGGTGAATTCCAGGTCGTCGGGGTCGAGAGTGCGTTGTGGCAGCGTCGAGTAGATATGCACCAGTCCGATGGTACGATTGGCGACCCGAATCGGCGCGCAAATCACGCCGGTAGCCTGGATTTCTCCCTGACTATCACGAATGCTCAATTTGCTATCGTCGGCGATGTCTCTGGCAAGAACCGCTTCGCCGGTGCGCAACACGGTTTCGGCCAAAAATGGCGAGACCATTTGGTACTGTCGCTGGATGTCCGAACGCCACGCCGCGATTTCCAGGCAGTCGGTGTGAAACGGGCTGGGCAACGACGCGGGCACCAGCAACACGGCCCCGGAGTCACCCGATGTGCCCTCGAATAATCCCGACAGAGCCAGTTGCGATATGTCCTTGAGGTTTTTCTGTTTGGCCAGCTCAAAAGCCAGGCGGCACAATCGCGCTGCCGCGCGTCCGACCTTGGGGATCGACGTTTCTTCTTCGTCCGAGTCGTCCTTGCCGTCCAGGAATTTGGTGCGGGCGCGGCGGTGCGTAATGGTGGCTGGCTCGGAGACCTGCATGGTCACCGTGGGTTGGTCGTCGAGTTCCAGACCGGGCATGGTGGCGCCCGCGGCACTGCCCGCTTGCTCCTGTCCGGAAT
Organism: uncultured Pirellulaceae bacterium; assembly: GCA_947258905.1. Classification (GTDB taxonomy): domain Bacteria; phylum Planctomycetota; class Planctomycetia; order Pirellulales; family Pirellulaceae; genus CAJQPP01. The sequence continues at coordinate 1,326 of CAMYKF010000354.1, forward strand.
AGGCCGCCTTGAGATCGTCGACAAAGGCCATTTTGGTTTTGGCGATCCAGATCACATCCCCAGGATCCAGGGCCCGATCGCCGATCAAACGTTCCTCGCCAATGGCCGTCCCGTTACGCGAATCGAGGTCGCGGATCGTCCATTTTCCCTGATTAAGGAAGATCTCGGCATGTTGCCGGCTGGCCTGATCCTCGCGAATCACGATCTGGTTGGTAGGGGCTCGTCCTATTGTGACGGTTCTGCCAGGAATGAGCCGGAAAACATCGGACCATTTGGTTCCATCGCGAATGACGAGATAAGCCACATTGGACATGTGGTCGACCTTTTGATTGATTTGCTTATTTTTGCGGGGTTTCCAGCCGACGAAACGATTATATTCGGTGTTTTATGGGCCCTTGACCCGTTTGTCGGCGCTGATCTTGCGGGGGCTGCCCGTATACTAATGGATGGCCGGTCCCGCGAATTGATTGCGTTGCCGGGGGCACGTGATTAGTCTTGAATCATACGCGTACCGGCCTCGGGGCCAGTACTATTTTATAAATTTGACCTGTCGGCGCTCCAGTCTTGGTTTCGATACCCTTGCGGATTTTGGAACAGGGGCATTCCCTGGCGTGACAGGCAGACATATTTGGGGCGAGGCACTCTGAACTGGGAGTTTTTATGATGTCGAACCAATTCGGCAAGTCCACCTGGCTGACCGCGTTGCTGGCCGGCTTTTTCTGTGCAGCGTTGGCCTCTTCGGCCAATGCCCAATTCGGCAACTTCAACCAGATCGGTGGTATCCAGATCGATCCTTCTGGCGAGCTTTCCCAAACGACGGAACTCATGCAGCGCGAATACCGCCAGCAAGTGCTCGACAGTTTGGCGAATATCGACGCCCGAGCCCGGCAATCGGCTGATCTGCGATTTGTCTCGCTGAGTGCGCTGGAAGCGGCCCTCAACGATGCGGCCAACGGCGTGGAGCTGCCGGACGAAATCAAGTTCATGGCCGGGATTCAGAGAATTCAATACGTGATTGTGCAGCCCGAAAATGGCGACATCCTGCTGGGCGGTCCCGGCGAAGGCTGGACGGTCGATGCCCAGGGCAATGTAGTCGGTGAGACCACCGGTCGCCCCGTGATTCACCTGGAAGACTTCATTGTCGCTCTGCGAACGGCCGATGCTGCCAACCGCGAATACGGTATCAGTGTCTCGATCGATCCGACTCAGGAAGGCCAACAGCGCTTACGTGACTTGTTCCGTCGCGAAGGATTCGATCCATCGATGAAACAACGCATCGAGGATGCCATGGGGCCGCAAACGATTTCGCTGACCGGCCTGCCCACCGACAGCCGCATGGCTCAGGTGCTGGTCGCTGCCGACTATCACATGAAACGTCTGGCTATGGGCTTTGAACAGCCTGCGATTGATGGCTTGCCCAGTGTCCTGCACATGGCCGAGGAACGTGGCAAAGGCTTCAACCAGGACCCGCGGTTCTGGATGGAACCCAGCTACGATGCGATTCAACGCAGCGAAGATGGCAACGTGTGGCATATTTCCGGTCCAGGCGCCAAGGCACTGACCGAAAACGAAGCCACCAACGGCCGCGGCAAGGATCATCCGATCGCCGTTCGCTGGGCCGAGAACATGACCGAAAACTTTGCCGCCCTGGCCGACGCCGATCCGGTGTTCGCCGAACTGCAAAACATCATGGACCTGGCCGTGGTGGCCGCGATGATCCGCAAGCATGATTTGCTGGGTGCGGCTCATCTGCAGGTGCCGACCATTGCAGGTGACAATGATCGCATCGCCATGCCCAAATGGTCGGTTCCCCAAACGGTATCTACGCAATGCAGTTTCATACAAATCCGCAACAGCTGGATGGTTACCGCCTCGGGCGGCGTCCAGGTCGACTCGTGGGCCGTGCTGGAGAATGTCGAGATCAATGACGCTGTCGCTTCGGTGGTGACCCGCGTCGGCGAGAGTGGGGATCAAGCTTGGTGGAACGCGATCAACTAGCCGCTGATCGCTGAATCAAGAAAACAAAGCCGCGTAAATCGCGGTTTTTTTTTACGCGCTAACGGCGCGGCTGGCAGCGGGTATCAGCTGGGGAAGCAAATTGGTTTCCCCAGCGCGGGCCATATTCCGTAAGCGAAGTGGTAACACTTCGGGGAGCAGCAACGTAGCCGAAGTGGCAACACTTCGGGAGAGGCACGCAGCCGAAGCG
>CAMYKF010000355.1 GCA_947258905.1 uncultured Pirellulaceae bacterium
GATTACACGGAAGCCGAAATCGAATTCATGCAAGCCCTGGACGAGTACAAACGACAGAACGGTCGCATGTTCCCGACGTGCAGCGAGATCCTCGAAGTGATTCAGAAATTGGGCTATCGCAAGACTGATGTGACAGCAGATGCGTGCTGTCAGACGGGCGTGGCTGACGAAACAGCAAACGAGACTGAAGTAGAATTCAGCACCTAGATCAACAACCTGCATTCTCGTGAGCTACCGGTATTTCCCCCGCGGAAGTGCCGGTTTTTTTGTTGCTATTGTCGTGGCGGCAGTGCTGCTCTATCGTCTCCGCGCCAGTCCGGATTCTCGTGGATTTGACCCTCCGCTACCGCCATGACTCGAACTGAATTTCTCCGCCTCGCCACGTTAGCCTTCATGCCACTGTTGGCGTTCAGCCTGTCGGGCTGCAATGTGACATCGACCGGTCACAACATGTACGGCCGGCAGCTGTACGAACAGGGGCAGTACACGGCGGCCATCCAGAGTTTTCAGCAGGCCTTGCGGGACGATCCGCGCAGTGCGGATGCCTATTACAATCTCGCGGCCACCTACAGTCACCTCGGACGTCAGCAAAACAATGCCAATTGGCTGCAACAGGCCGACCAGCTCTACCAGTACGCGATTGCCCTCAACCCGATGCACAATGAATCATATCGGGGATACTCGGCATTGATGATGCAAAACGGCCGCAGCGCGGAGGCCTTGCAGTTGATGCAGAACTGGCGGGCGCAGGCACCGCAATCGGCGGAGCCAGTCATCGAGATGGCGCGCATGTATCATGAGACTGGCCAGCGTGATCAGGCCACGCAATTGCTGGTTGACGCCCTGAATATCGAACCCACCAACGCTCGTGCGCTTAAGGCCATGGGACGGATTCGCGAGGAATCGGGCCAGTACCAACTGGCGCTTGACAACTACATTCGTTCCTATCAGTCGAATAATCTGCAGGCCGATGTCGCGCAAAAGATCGCGTCGTTGCAGGGCCTCGCGCAGACCACCCAGGCCGTACCCTGGCAGCCTGGCCAAAACCAGCTGGGCAACGTCAACCAGTATGTGCCCCGCTAGATGAGGCCACATGCGTTTCGGTGTGCTGCCCCTCTGCCCCGGAGGGCTCCGGGGAATCTCTTGATCTCAAATACCCGGACTGACGTCCGGGCCTGCAACATGCCGCCGCTCCGCGACTTGAAGCTTCAAAGGACATCACTAAAAGTCCTCAACGCTCAGCCACTAAATTCGACGAAGAGCCCTGGCAGGGAGGGTGACATGTCTTGTGTTAAACCGATCAGGACCAGCCACCAAATTCGACGAAGAGCCCCCTCGGGGAGAGGGCAAGCGACCGCGCACCATTTGCGTAACCCGCACAACCGGTAGTTGAGGCCGGTCCCTGCCCACGCGAGTTGCACAAATCGCTCGTTGTTGCGATGCGGCAACATTATGCTGGAAACTTTGCTTTTTCCCGCATGGGTGCTCAGTGCCATGATTTGGCTTGCCGGATTGACGATTGCCTTGCTGGTTCTGGCCAGTGACCTGTTTGCTGCCCAGGCGGTGTCCCGTCCCTGGTCGCACGTCATTCATGCCGGGATGTTTATGTTGCTGGCACCGACATTCGCCTTGCTGCAATCCAGAGTTACCGCACGACGCTGGGCCGGGGTTTCGGTGCTGAATTCGCGTTCTGAATTCCTGCGGCATTCGCTGCTGGGCACCAACCTGGTGGTTTGGTTTTGCGGATGCGTCGCGTTGCTGGTGATCGCCCGCTGGCCGCAACTGGTACGTGGCAACTGGGCATTTGACCGGGTCCCGTTGCTGGATGAACTGGCGTTGGCACTGCCCATGATCGCGTCCTTGCTGGTTTCATGGATCGTAATCCACGACGCTGAAAAGACGATCCTGGGCCATGACACCGAAACGGGTGAAAGACGCTGCGGGCTGGCCTGGCTGCGGTTTCGCACGTTTGGCGGTTTGGTGCTGGTGCCAGTGGCACTCGTGTTCCTGACTCGCGATCTGACGCATTTGCTGTTTCCGGGCGGGATGAGCGGGTTGGCGATCGGTTTGACCTTTATTGTTTTGCTGACATGCCTGCTATGTTTTTATCCATTGCTGGTTTCCTGCTCCTGGAAAACGGCACGATTGCCTGATCGAGAACTTGAGCAGTCGTTATTGCGCATTAGTCGACAGGCGGGTTTACACAAGGAACACATCCGCCTGTGGGATACCGATGCCACGTCGGCCAATGCCGTCGTTGTCGGCATGTTGCCCCGTTTGCGTCGAGTGTTCTTTTCTGATTTGCTGCTCGACAAGTTCTCAAATGCCGAGATCAGGGCCATCTATCGACATGAAGTCGGTCATCTGGTGCACGGTCATCTGCACATGCGAATCGCTCTGCTCGTCGTGCCGTTACTGATCCTGGCGACGATTTCCTGGCAGGCCGGGCAGTCATTACCGGATGGGACATGGCACGCTGCGGGAATACCCGGGTGGGTTTTATCGTGGATGATCTGTGCGGTGTTGTTGGTGGTGTATGCCGCCAGAGTCGTGGCACCCTTTATTCGCAAAACAGAAATCGAGGCGGATTTGTTTGCAATCCGCAGTGATTCCGGCATCCCCTGTCGACAACGCGCCGAGGAATACGGTCGAGCCTTGCTCAAGATGGCGGCCCATGCACCGCATCTCTACCATCGTTCAACCGCCGGGCATCCCTGCATTCGTGATCGACTGGAATTGATAGGCCGTGTTATGGAATCGCCGCAATTGGCCAACGAGTTCCGCCGGCGTTTCGCGATCGAGCAACGGGTTGCTGCCGGGCTGCTGCTGGCCACCATGCTGGTCGTCGGCCTGGCCATTTTGGGTCGCTAGTGCTGCTGCGCGGAGTTTCCGTTGATTCGTGGCCGAAGTGGCAAACTTCTAAATAGGACCTGGTGTTAACCGGTGCGCTTTCCCTCCCTTCTCCCTCGGGGAGAATCCCGGCGCGCCGGGAGGAGGGCGGATGAGGGCTGGAAACTTCATTCTCGAAAGGCGTTTTTTTATGAGTAAAGCAGGCCCTCACCCGGTTGGTCTTTTTTCAAAGCCCAACCACCCTCTCCCCGAGGGAGAGGGCCAGCGCACCGAACCGCAGGTGGTCTTATTTAGTGTTTCACGCCGGGTCTCCGCCCCAATTACTGCGAATCCGGCTAACTTGCGCTGTCGTACCAGGCCGTGCCCGGTATTCACGGGTGCGCTCCCCTGCCCCGCCCTTGCAGCCATCTGTGGCCAGCTTGATACTGTATGCCTTGCGGTATCTGTTGATTCTGATTCGATACGAGGAAAACAAGCATGTCACGTTCCGGTGCAATTACATTCAAAGGCCATCCCATGACGCTTGCCGGTGAGGAATTACAAGCCGGTCAGGCAGCACCTGATTTTACGTTGCACTATTTTCAGGACGGGATGCAGGCCCTGAAGCTGGCGGACCTGGCGGGCAAGCCCACACTGATTAGCGTGGTGCCCTCGCTCGACACCGGGGTCTGTGCCATCCA
>CAMYKF010000356.1 GCA_947258905.1 uncultured Pirellulaceae bacterium
CTTAATCTGGACTACCAGTCGTCAGGCGCAGCAATACTGGCGCCGGAACGCATTCCGATCGTGCACGATCTTGAACAACCCTCCCCTCATCCCGATGGACTCGGGATTTCGACCCTCCCGGGGGGAGGGTCAGGGGCTGAGGTATTCCAGCAAATGAAAACTTGCCACTAAATTCCGCGAAGAGCCCCCTCTGGGAGGGTCGAGCCGCAGGCTCGGGGAGGGCATTACTTCCGTTTTGTTGACGGACAATCGACGAACGTTGAACCTCCCCGGCCGCTTCGCGTCCGACCCTCTCAACGGGAGGGTAAGTTGGGAAAGCTTTTGTTGTGGTGGAACAGAAAATACTGTTTGTTGCACTAGCCTCGGGTTTCTCGGGGAAACGCCCCCTGAAGACCCGACGCTAATGCGTGCGGCTCAGTTTTTGGAACGACTGATTTTGCATTTTGCAATCAAGAACCTAATCAGTCTGCGAATATTGCCGAGGTCGGACGAGTCACCGCGTTCTTCCCAAGAGGGAAGGAATAGACGGCACCACGTGATTATCCGCCTAGCGAATCGTATTACCCGGTTGTTCGGCTACCCGGGCTTCGTCGTAGATTTCGACGGGGATGCGCTCACGAGCCCGGCTGACATATTCGTCATACGCCTGCTCTCTTTTTTGATCGAGCAAGTTTTCACGGATTTCCGACTGTGCTTCCAGGAAGGGCGTATGTCCGGCTTCGGTTCGTTCCAGCACCCTGGCGATGATATAACCGCGATCGGTTTCAATAATGTCGCTTAGCGTATCAAGTTCGATACTGAACAAGGTCTTGTCGAGTTCGCTGCTTCGCAGACTGCCTTGCGTGGTCCAGTCGTGCTGGCCACCGTCGGACGCCTTAAAACCGTGCGAACTGCGTTTGGCGACCGCCGCCAGAGGAGCTCCGTAGACGACCTCGTTGCCCATTTGCGAAATGGCATCACGTGCGGCAGTGCGCGACGAGAATTTGTCGAATCGCACCATCAGCTGTTCCCAGCGTGCGCGAGCCGGAAAGGCATAGTCGTCCTTGTGGTCCTGGTAGTATTCGAACATTTCGCGATGCGAAACTTCGGGATCCACGTTGATCTTCGAACGCATCATGTATTTGACGAGCTCGCTTTCAGCCCACGATTCACGCACTTTCCGCAGCGAAGAACCAAGTGACCGGTAGTGGGCGTCCAGCATGGCCGGCGAAGTGGCTTCCGTTTGCTTCAGCAATTCGGGCAACACATTCTCATCGAACTGTTCGTAAGCCGAATCAAAAATATCGTCCAGACTTGCGCCTTCCGGCAGGTTCTGCGTCACGTCGACAAACAGTAGTTTGGACTGGATATAGTTGGGCAGCAAACGTGGAATCAACTTGGTCGCTTCGGCTTGCTTGATCGATTCGGGAGCACTGCCCATAAACCGGTCGACAATCTGTCTGGCCTGGATGCTGAGGTCGGAAACAAAGACCGGTTGCCCGCCAACGCGTGCCAGTACCCGGGATGGCTCGAACGAATTGCCCGAGGGTTGTGTCTCTTCGTGCGACGCGGTTGCGGGGTTGTCTGATTGCTGATCCAGGGGTCGGGAATACGAGGCTTGTTGCAGCGTCGAATCACGCGGTGCCTCGCCAATGAACTGACCGTTGCCCGGGTCTGGCGAATGCTCCCGCGTCTGAAAATAGGGATCAGTCGATTCCGGTTGTGACTGGGCGTAACATGGTTGCCAAATCAAAACAGCCAGCGCGATAGCCAGACAAGCTGCACGTAATGGCAGCACAGCAAGATGCAGCGAGAACTTCATTGCTCATCCCTGATTTTTCGGTCCTGGTGCGGCCCCAATCCGTGGGCAGCCGCGGGAAAATGACGCGGAACTTTAGGAGATTTGCGCAGGTGGTTGCAAGATCGATTTGAGCAGTGCAATGAGCTGGTCGGGTGAAATATTGTTGGTCTTCAGCGTCAGATACGCAGTGCTATCATCAACGATTCGCAGGTTATACTTCGTGGATTTGGCCAATTGCCGCATCCTCGAGGCGTCCCGGAATCGCAATCCCAGGAACTTGTCCTCCATGAAAACGTGGCTGACCTGCCAAAGGGTCGCTTCCAGCTTCAATTCAGAAAGCTTGATCAGGCGGACGACGGCCGGTGGCATTTTGCCGAACCGGTCACGCATTTCGTTTTTCAGTGCGCGGACCTGCTCGAACGACTCAACGCGGGCCAGCCGCCGATAAAGGTCCACCTTGTGTTTACTGTCAGTGACATAGTCGTCGGGCAGGTAGGCTTCGATGGGAAGATCCACATCGATGTCGATACTGATTTTCGTAGGCAGGCGTTTCAGATCGCGCACCGCTGTTTCCAGCAGCTGGCAATACAATTCGTAGCCGACCGAGGCGATATGGCCACTTTGTTCGCTGCCCAGCAGGTTGCCGGCACCGCGAATCTCCAGGTCACGCATGGCAATCACAAATCCCGCACCCATCTCGCTGTACTGCTCAATCGCGTGCAAACGCTTGGCTGCATTCGGATTGACATGTTTGTGCGGCTCAATCATCAGGTAGCACCAGGCCTTGTTCTTGTACCGCCCTACCCTGCCGCGCAGTTGATGCAGATCGGACAGGCCATATCGATCGGCTTCATTGATGAAGATGGTATTGGCGTTCGGAATATCCAGGCCGTTTTCCACGATGGTGGTGGCAAGGAACACATCGAATTCGCCGTTGATGAATTTGGTCATGGCGATTTCCAGTTCGCCTTCGGGCATTTGCCCGTGCCCGACGCCAATGCGTGCTTCCGGCACAATGTGTTGCAGTTGTTGCTCAATGATATGAATATCCTTGACCCGATTGTGCACAAAAAAAGTCTGACCGCCCCGTTCCATTTCACGCAAGATCGCTTCGCGAATCAGATCAGCATCGAAGCGGGTAACCCGGGTCTGCACAGCCAGCCGATCCTCGGGGGGCGTTTCCAGATTGGAAATGTCGCGCACGCCGACCAGCGACATATGCAGGGTCCGTGGGATGGGCGTGGCTGACATGGTCAGCACATCGACTTCGGCTCGCATGGTCTTCAAGCGTTCCTTGTGGGCCACCCCGAATTTTTGTTCCTCGTCGATGAGGATCAGACCCGGGTTCTTCAGCTTGATATCGGCCGACGTAATGCGATGGGTGCCGATGACAATGTCGATACTGCCTTCGGCCAGCCGGGCCACCGTATCGCGAGGGAATTCGGCCATCCGCTCGCGGAAGGTGCGGTAGTGCTGTTCGACCAGCACAGTCGTAGGGGCCAGCATGGCGACCTGGTACCCGTTCTCAACAGCTTTGAAGGCAGCCCGCATTGCCACTTCGGTCTTGCCGAATCCCACATCACCGCACAGCAACCGATCCATGGGCCGGTTCGATTCCATATCGTCCTTGATGGCTTCGATAGCCGTCAGCTGGTCGGGTGTTTCGTGATAGGGAAACGAATGTTCGAATTCAAATTGCCAGGGCGTGTCGTCCGTGAACTTGATGCCGGGCCGGGCGGCTCTGGTGGCCTGCATGTCCAGCATGTCAGCAGCCAGATCGCTGACCGCCGCTTCGGCTGCCTGTTTCTGCTTGAGCCATGTCTTGCTGCCGATGCGGGCCAGTCGCGGCCGATGCTTCGTGGCACCCACATATTTTTGCACGAGGCCGATTTTGGTAGCCGGCAAATAGATCCGCGTCCCGCCGTGGAATTCCAGTTCCAGATGTTCGGTCCGCTGACCGTCCTTGTCCAGCACTTTGAGGCCGCGAAAGCGTCCGATGCCATGCGACAAATGAACGATCAGGTCGCCGTTACGCAAATCGATGAAGCTGTCGATCGGCTTGGCATGTTTGCGCGCTGCGTGTCGTCGCAAATCGCTGCGATTAAACAATTGATCGGCACCCACGACCACGGGTCCGTCGTTTTCCAGACGAAATCCTGCGTGCACGCAGCCGACTGAGTAATGCAACCGCCCAGCCTTGCTGACTTCTGTCGGTGCCAGGATTTCGGTCAGCCGGTTTATCTCCGACTCAGTGGAGGTGACAATGAACAGCTCGCGACTGGTCGATATGCGGTCGACCTCCCGACGAACGTTGCTGATATCGCCGGAAAACTGCTCCACCAGACTGATCGGTAATTTGCAAAAGGCCGTGTCGGCGGGCGTGATCAGGCGTCCGCCAAAGGTCACGGCGTGGCGTTTCCAGGAACCCTGAATCCTGTCGATGGAATGCATTTCACTGCCGACCGCCTGCCGCTCGATCAGCAGACGCGACTGATGCTCAATCTCTTGCGGTTCCATGACGAGGATCAGCAGATCGTCACCAAAAAAATCGGGCAGATGGGCGGCATCGTGCTCGGCTCCGGTCGGCAGCCCGCTGATCGCGACTCCGGAACATTTTTCGATGCTGCGTTGATTGGACGTGTCAAAGAAACGAATCGATTCCACTTCGTCATCAAACAACTCGATGCGTGCGGGCATCGTCCAGTTGGGAGCGAACACGTCGATGATGCCGCCTCGTGACGAAAATTCTCCGGGGATCTGCACCGCCGACGCAGGCTGATAGGCGTTGTCGACCAGCCATTGTTTGAGTGCGGCCAAATCGAGCTGTCTGCCAACCGTGATGGAAAACTCGCTGGCCGTAATCCGATCCGGGGCTGGCACCGGATGTGACAGAGCCTGAATGCTGGTGGCGATGACCGGATGCGCGGCCTGATCAAGCGTCAGGTCTTTGAGCAACCGCAATCGTTGCCCAAAGCCCGGGTCGGCCGACAGGTCTTCCGGATGCGAATCGTCGATCGTGGGGAAGACTTCAATCGGTGTGGCCGAGAATGTGGGCCAGTCATCGGCGAATTGTTCGGCCTGGCGTTCGGCGGGGAATACAACCAGCAGCGCGCCACTACGCTGCTCGACCAGCGCCGCGGCCAGCAGCGCGCAGGAGGAGCCCCAGACTGCGTCGAATGAGGCCGGTTTGCGTTGTCGCAAGGCAGCGATGCATTCGTCCCAGCCTGCCACGTTGAACAGGGACCGCGGCAAATCCAGGATACGGGTTACCGCGTCCGCGGTGGCTGACCCGTCAGGCATAGGAATATTCTAGGGATTGGCCGCCGGTTTCCGAAGAGAAGTTTTTGCCCGCCTATATCGACCTGGCCGACTCGGTGACCACCGGTTCGTTCAGCACGACGCCTGCGGCCCGCGTGATGATTTGCAAGGCGCGCTGCATGCGATCGATGTGGGTGCGGAAATGCAGGACGCAAATTCGCAGCACGTAGACGCCGTCCAGCAGCGTAGAGGTCATCATGATGGCCCCGTCCCGATTGACTTCCTCAAGCCACCGCTTGTTCAACTCGTTGTTTTGTTCGAGGGAAAGGTCCTGATCGTTCAGCCGAAACGCCACGATGCTGAGCTGTGGCGGAGCGACAATATCCACGCTGACTCGCGGCTTCGTCTCATTCACGGCGAGGCCCAGTTGCTGCAATCTTTCCGTGGCCCAGTGGGTCAGATCAAGTTTCTCCTGCAGCAACTGTTCAAACACGCCGATCCCGTGCGCCTTGACTGGCAGCCAGATTCTCAGGCCGCGATTATCGCGTGACAGTTCGGGTGAGATTTCGCAGAAATCCTCGCGCTGTCGATCACCGGTCATGGCCGGCATGTACTCGGACGTAAAGCTGAACGCGGGGATCAGGTCGTCGCGATTGCGGACCAGCAAACAGCCAGTGCCGTATGGCAGGAACATCCCCTTGTGCGGGTCCAGCACAACGGAATCGGACTTCTCGATTCCCTTCAGGATTTCTCGCCCCGATTCGGTCAACATAAAGAAGCCGCCGTAAGCCGCATCAACATGCAGCCACAGATTCTCGGCGTCACAGATCTTGCGAATCGCCTGCATATCATCCACGGCTCCGGTATTGGTTGTCCCGGCATTGGCGATGACCATCAACGGCTGGAATCCGGCTGCGCGATCGCTGTTGATGGCGTTCTGGAGAGCCGCAAGGTTAATCGTCTGGTCATCGTTGACGTCGATGAGTCGCAAATTGGGTTTGGGAAACCCTGCCATGAATGCGGCCTTGTTGACGCAATGGTGCGTCTGATTCGAGGCGTAGATGCGGGCCAGTCTGAAATCGTCACCCGTCAATTTCACTCGCGCCACGATGATGCCGGCCAGATTGGCAATCGAGCCACCGGTTGTGAGGAAGCCGCCGGCGGCCGGTCCCAGGCCGATCATGTCGCAGAACCAGCGCACGACCGTGGATTCAATTTGCGCCATCGCCGGTGCGGCTTGCCATACCGTGACATAGCGATTCGTCAGGCTGCCGATCAAATCGGCGATGGTGGATTCCGGCAAACCACCGCCAGGGATGTAGGCGAGGTAGCCGTGCCCGGCGGTATTGAAGCTGGCGGGAATGTACTTGTCGAACAGGCGGTCCAGCAGCGGATCGAGGGCCGCCGGTTCCCGGGGCAGCGGTTCGTCCAGTTCGCTGACCAACTCGTCAATCGACTGGCCGGCTGGCTGATTATTTTTGGACGGGTAATCATCGAGGCCTTCGATATGATCGGCCAGTCGCTGAGCGGTGTTGGCCGCCAGGGCCTTGAATTCCTCACCCGACAATTCCAGCGTGGACGGTCGTTGTTCGGTAAATGGCCATTTCTTTGCATCGACTTGCAGCTCATGCGGCAGACTTTTCGAA
>CAMYKF010000357.1 GCA_947258905.1 uncultured Pirellulaceae bacterium
TGGGCGGAGTCTTCCGCCATCAATTACGGCAACTCTGCGATGGGACTCCGGACCAACCGCAATGCCGGCGGGATGGAGCTGGTCTGCGGACTTCTCGGCAAGGCGCCGCTGTTCGGAACGATGACGGACGAAGGCCGCATGGCCAATTGGCTCATTGATGTGAAGACCACTGACGAGCCGGATTTGGGTGTACTCGGCACGGCCATCGGTCTCAAGGTGATCGACGGCGTGCCCTTTATCACTGGCTTGGACCAATACCTGGGTACCGAAGTCAGCAACGACAACATGCACCTGCTGAAAAAGATGGGAAGTGCCACCGCGGCCAGTGGCGCCGTGGGCCTGTACCACGTCGAAAACCTCACTCCCGACGCCAAAGCAAAGGGACGTGATCTGCTGGCCGAGGGCTACCAAACCTATGTCTTCGACGATGCCGAACAGGCCCGGGTACTCGGCAATTTCCCGGTGGAATGGGAAGGACGTCCTGAAGATCCGACGGTCTGTTTGATCGGCTGTCCGCACAACACCTACCAGGAAATCCTGGATTGGGGAACGAAGATAACGGACGCTTTGGAGAAACGAAGCCTGAAAACGGGCGCCATTCCGACCAAACTTTTCTGCTCGAATGTCGTGCGAGACCGCCTGGTCAAGGAGCATGGCGAACTGGTCGGCAAGATGTGGCAGGCCAATATGAGATTTACCAACATGTGCACCGTGAGCTATGCGGGCATGAAGGGTTTTTCGGAAAGGGTATTTGGCGTCACGAATTCCCCCAAGACGCGAAACTACTATCCCAGCGTGCGTTACCTCAAGGACGATGCCCTGATCGAAACAGTCTGCACGGGCAAGATTCCGGAGGGTGCGTAACTCGGTAGGTCAGTCCCGGCGCGCCGGGACTGACACCCGGCTGATGCGAGTCTCGGAGAGACTCGCCTACCATCGAACAACACAAATCAACAAAAACAACTGGAGATACACAAATGGCCAAAAAGACTTTCAAGGGTCGACCCCTGCTTCCCGGTAACCTCGAGGGCGAGGTGCTCGCCTCACAAAGTCCGTTCAACACGACAGGCTCCTATCTGGAAAACCTGTTTGGCGGAAACACCGAGACCGCTCCCTGCACCGATCCCAACAACAAGGAATTTTACAAGCAGGAGCTGGGCGGCGCAATCATCTGCACCACCACGACGGTGGGCTCCTCCCTGGGCGGGGCCACATTGATGGGCGTGGCGAGTTTGGGCCTGGGGCCCAAGGCGATGTTGTTCTCGCAGCACATCGACTCTGTCTCGATCGCCGGACTCTTGATGGACGACGTCTGGAACGGAAATCGCGTCATCACGATCGACCTGCTGGGCGACGAGTTCCTGGAAACGGTCAAATCCGGCGATACGGTCTCCATCAAGGAAGACGGGACAGTCGAGGTCGGGTAAGCCGGCATCACGTCAACTGGTGAATTGTTGGAGCGGCATCGTGTCAACGACGCCGCTCCTTTCAGTCGTTGCAAAATTACCTTGATTACCGCTGCCGAGAAACACCTTAAATGAAACGATTGACCTTTGTCTTAATTGCATTCGGGTTGTCCTTTCAACCGCTCACATTGTTCTCGCAGGAATACGATCTCGTAATCCTGAATGGGCGTGTGATGGATCCTGAAACCAACCTGGATGCTGTCCGTAACGTCGGAATCACCGGTGGCAAGATCGTCGCCGTGACAGAAGAACCGATTCAGGGCGAGACCACAATCGATGCCACCAACCACGTCGTCGCCCCGGGGTTTGTTGATACTCACAACCACAATGTCTTAACTCCCTTTGGGCGAAAACTCGCTCTCCGCGACGGAATCACAACACAGCTGGAACTCGAAGCGGGAGTGATGCCGGTCGGGAAGTGGTACGAGAGTATGGAGGGAAAGTCTCAAATCAATTTTGGGGCGACCGCCAGTATTCTCGGCGCACGCGAAACGGTTTTCAACCCGCGTTTCAAATCGGTCAACGGTGCAACCATCAACGATCTGCAATCGGCAGAACAAACCGGTTCGGATATGCAGTGGTCCAGTCGCGTGGCGAATGAGGACGAGATCAATCAGATTCTCGAGTTGATCGAGGAAGGCCTGAAACAGGGGGCTCTGGGAGTCGGGCACGTGCCCGGGTACATGAGTGAATCGGTGACCGCGCAGGAGTGCTATGGGGCTCAGGTTCTCGCGGCAAAATATGGCCGATTCGTTTCCATGCATGGAAGATTTTCCAGTCAGCAACCTCCGGTCACCGGGATTCTCGCCATTGAAGAACAGCTTGGTGCCGTGGCCGCCGAGGGGGGCGGCTTGATCGTTTGCCACATGACGGCCCAGACCCTCGGATTGACGTCCCAGGCGCTGCGGTTGATCGATTCAGCGCACGATCGCGGGCACGCCGTTATTGCGGAGATTTATGGCTACACTTACGGCAGCACGATCGTCGCAGCAGATTATTTGAGGCCGGATAACTACCAGAACAACATGGGTCGTACCTATAGCGACATCATCAATCTGGAAACGATGGAGCCTCTGACCAAGGAAACCTATGAGCAACTGGTAGAGACCGCTCCGAGCACAAAAGTCACATTCGAGAATGCGACCAAGGCAGATCTGTACCTCGCTCTGGCACACCCCACAACCATCATCGGCAGTGATGCGTTTACTTACCTTCTCAAAGAGGATGGTTCGGTTGCCGAAGCATGGGATACACCCTACGACGCGGTCAACGGGCATCCCCGGGCCGCAGGGACGCACGCCAGAATTCTGCGTCTGGTACGCGAAGAGAATCTGATGCCGTTGATGCTGGCGATCTCGAAAATGACCTATATGCCCGCCAGGTTTCTGCAGGAAAACGGAGTGCCGCAAATGGCCTACAAAGGACGAATTCAGGCAGGGGCGGATGCCGATATCACAATCTTCGACCCGGACACGGTCAAGGACGAGGCGACACCTGCGGCAGCCGGCTTGCCCTCATCGGGAATCCCCTACGTGATCGTCAGCGGAACCGTCGTGGTCGAGGACTCAAAAGTGCTGAAAGATGTTTCCCCAGGTCAGCCGGTCAGGCTCCCGGTCCAGCAGTAATCGAACAGTTATCCGCGCAACCCACAATTGCAAGAGGAAGAACACGCTGCAGACATAGTGGCAAACAAGACCTGCCCAAAAAATGAACCGGGCAAGTCGAAAAAGACGAATTCAACACATAGAGAAGGATTGAAGCCAATTGCGTTCTCTCCTCTATACGAGGTGCCTGGGTACGGACCCCGGGATTTTTTGCTTGTTACTACCAGGAAAAGGCGGGCCTGTGGTAATCTATTCGATCAAAAACCATGCACAACCGATCATCAGGATCGCTCGCTCTGCGTCATCTCATTCTCCCCATTGTCTCCGCTATCGCAGGTACCTGGGCCGCGATCACGTTAACCGGAGCGGGCGCGGCGCACGAAACCGCACCCGCCCCGCCAGGCAACAAGCAGCAGATTTTTGCGACATCCGCGACCAGCTAGTCGGGTCGCATCACTGTTCAATGGGAAGCAGTCGTGCATTTTCAATATTCACAATCAGTGCGATTGGCCGCCCCGCAGACTGACAGTCACGGAAACGGCAGTTTCGAGCGTTACGGGAGACGCCGAAGTCCTCGGAGCAGTGGACAAGATAGCGCCTTCCATCCAGGAAATAGCCCCAGCGCTGTGGGGCCTGCAGCCTTATCCCAGGATCGATCAAGATGACAAGTCACTCCATATGGTTTACTGGAATATGCCTTCTCGGTTGCTGCGCCGCTGCCACCGCGCAAGATGCCGATACAATCTGGCACGGCGGGCCGATAGTTACCGTCAACGATAACCAGCCAATCGCGGAAGCCATGGCCGTCAGGGATGGCAAGATCATTGCGGTCGGAGACGGCGCGGATGTCCTTGCACATCAGGGCGACGCCACGAAGCTGGTCGATCTCGCAGGCCGCACGATGCTGCCCGGTTTCGTCGATTCGCACGGTCATACCTATATGATCGGCCTGCAAGCCACCACGGCAAACCTGCTGCCACCGCCCGACGGCAGTGGCCGCGACATCGCCAGGTTGCAACAACTACTGACGGACTGGGCAACCAACAACCGCGAAGCGGTCGAGAATGTCGGCTGGATTGCCGGGTTTGGCTACGACGACTCCCAACTGGCCGAAGCGCGTCATCCGACTCGCCACGACCTCGACAAGGTTTCGCAAGACCTTCCTGTACTGATCATTCACCAGTCAGGTCACCTCGGCGTCGCCAATAGCAAGGCACTGGAAATTGCCGGAGTCAATGCCGAGACCGACGATCCCAGGGGAGGTGTGTTTCGGCGCGAGGCAGATTCACGTCAGCCAAACGGCGTGTGCGAGGAGTACGCCTTCTTCTTCGTGGTCAGCAAGCTGGCCGCCCGATTCGACAATTCGATCAATGATGCTTTGGTTCAGGAAGGTGCCCGTCTGGTAGCCTCTTACGGTTACACCACCGCCCAGGAGGGACGGGCCACGGGCCCCGGTCTGGCGGCGATGCAGCGTGTGGCCGACAGCGGCCAGCTCCTCATCGATCTGGTGGCCTACCCCGATATTCTCGAAGTTGATGACATTCGGCCCACGATGGAATACACCAATCGCTACCGGGTGGGAGGTGCCAAGTTGACCATTGATGGTTCGCCGCAAGGCAAAACAGCCTGGTTGAGCCAACCGTACTTTGTTGTCCCGCAGGGCCAGCCGCCGGACTATCGTGGCTACGCGGCGATTGACGAGAAAACCGCCAACGAGGCGGTTGAGAAGGCCTTTGCCAATAACTGGCAGATCCTTTGTCACGGTAATGGGGATGCGGCTATCGATGTCTTTATCGATGCCGTTCGCGCTGCCCAGGCAAATCACCCGAACGCAGACAACCGCCCGGTATTGATTCATGGCCAAACCTTGCGCGAAGACCAGGTTGATGCTCTTAACGAACTCGACATTTTTCCATCGCTGTTTCCGATGCACACTTTTTATTGGGGTGATTGGCATCGTGACTCGGTGCTGGGACCGGAACGAGCCGACAACATTTCGCCCACCGGTTGGGTGCTGGAGCGTGACATGATGTTTGGCAGCCATCACGACGCGCCGGTAGCGCTGCCCGATTCGATGCGCGTGCTGTCGGCCACCGTGACACGCCGCTCACGCAGTGGGGACATTCTCGGTCCCCGGCATCGTGTGCCAGTTGCCACCGCGCTAAAAGCGCTGACGATATGGCCCGCCTGGCAACACTTTGAAGAACAGACCAAGGGCTCCATCGAGGTCGGGAAACTGGCCGACCTGGTCATCCTGTCCGACAATCCGTTGACCGTTCCCGAAGATCAACTCGATGATCTGAAAGTCGTCGAAACGATCAAGGAAGGTGTTTCGATCTACCGTCGGCCCGACAAGCAATCCTCATTGTCCTCGCCGGCCATGTTTGGCATTACGCTGAATGTCTCGCGCGTTATCGGCAGCGACGTCGACGGTAGCAGGCAGGTTTGCGGTGACGGTTGCTTCAATCGTGGTCTCAGTGTGCTGGCCGGCGCCATCAATGGTACACCCAAACATGATCAACATCGTACAAGGTAAACCGGCGCTTATCGCAATGCAGCACTTCTTGCATGTACACTTTCGGCAAAAACTATCCGGTCACTTACAGATTCCTGATATTGTTTGGCGTGATATGAAAATTCGATGTGAATTTTTTTGCGTTGCCGACTGGCCAGACCTAGAATGCGAATCACATAACGGCGACCACTGGCAACCCGATCACCGGGATTGTTGATCGAGCCCTTTTCCGGCTTGCCTCTGTAAGAAGGAGTTGCACCATGAGACTCACCCCATTTCTACTGGCCGTAACCGGTTTGTGCATGGCTTGTCCAACATGGGCCCAGGACGCCCCACCGTGGGAACGCCAGGTGTACTTTGGCGAGCAGCACCTGCATACATCAGCTTCGCCCGACGCGTTCGTGATCGGGGTCCGCAGCACGTGGGAAGACGCCT
>CAMYKF010000358.1 GCA_947258905.1 uncultured Pirellulaceae bacterium
ATATCACCGTACTTGACTGCGCCCGGGAAGAAGTGCGGATGCCGCAGGCTGTCAACACTGGCAAACTGAAATCCGTTCAGGTTACACCACAGGTTGATCTCCAGGTCGGAGGGAGCCAGCGCCCGCGCCACGATTGCCACCGGTGACATCGTCTCGTCGGCCTTCAAATGGAACCGCTTGCCCGGGTAACGTTGCCGCAGCACTTCCACCAGGTACAGCACCTGCGAAACACGCCAGCAGAACAACGGCCGGTTGTAACCAAACGTATACCCTGCCGCTTCGCGCCCGTTGTTGTCCATCCGATTGCCGGCGATGTGGCCCTCGTCCTGCAAGGCTGGCAGCAAATCCACTCCAACGACCGTGCCGAACCGCTGCCACTGTCGGGCGTCATCTGAATCCTCACTTACGAGCCCGGCGAGGGTCTCCCCGATTCCTCCTTCTTTCAATAGGACAAGGATGTCCGTGGCACGGGTTGAATCAAAATCGGGTACTGTCGCGATGGCAACCGTGAAAACAAGTTCGCCATCGATTGCCGACAGTTTCCCAACGTCCAGGTCCATCGGATTGGACTGATTGTCCACGTCGCCATCGGAAACCTGCCAATCCAGTTCGCACGGTTGATGAGCGACCAGCGATTGCAACGCTGTCGTGACGGACTTTTGCAACTGAAACCAGTCGTCATCGTACAGCGTTTTCTTGTGCAGGGCTGCGATTCCCCCCAGTTGCTGCCAGGTTCGAAGCAACTCGCGTTCCCGTTCGTCGTTCCATGCGGGCCGCGCGTGCTCGTCATCGAATACGGTCAGCATATCCCGCTGATGTACCGTGATCGGTTTTTCGGCGAGTTGATCATCGGTCAGTCCAAGCTGGAGATGCCGGTTCATAAACCGGTACATGGCCTCGCGACTGACCTGATTGTAATTGTGGCCAAACTCCAGCCGCGCGGTCAGCTGAAGACGGTTAACGGCCGGATCGGGAAAGTCATTGATGTAAAGTTCGTACAGCGATTGCAGTTCGGGAAACCCTTTCGTTTCCATCTCCCGCGTCCAGTCATCGGCGGCGGTCAGGCCGAGTGGTTTGGGTGCGAACAGCGCGGCGAAATCCACGTTGCCCGCAACGACTCTCAAGTTGCAGCAGTTCTCGCACGTGCAACCACCTTGCATGGCCGTGGAAACCATTACGGCAGGAAAGGCAACTGCCGGACGCGGATCGATCGCGCACAAGATGAACGTTTGGGTGCCGCCACCGCTGCCACCGGTCACACCAATGCGTGACGCATCGACATCCGGCAACGAGCAGAGAAAATCCAGGCTGCGAATCGAGTTCCACGTTTGCAGCCCCATGATTGACTGCAATCGCAATTCGGCTTGGGGACTGAAGAAGCCCCAGCCATCCACGGCGTTCATGTGCGGCCGCTGCGTGCGAAACCCGTGAGCAAGCTCGTGCGTGATTTGCTGGCTGTCGGCGTAACCCAGCATGTCGTAGTGAAAGACGACGCAGCCCATCATCGCCAGGTTGGCGCAGCGAGCCTGCAAGGGACTGCGTCCATTGGATTCGAATTGTTCGCCGCCCGATTCCCTGTCGCGCGCCAATTCCTCGTCGGTGGCCCAGCGAAAACGGCCGTCGCGAAAATGACCGTGCGGACATAAGATGCCGGGGACCCTGCCGGTCACATTTGCGGGTCGATACAAATTGCCCGTTACCAAAAACCCGGGGAAGCTTTCAAAGTACACTTTCTCAATCGTGTAATCGCCCATATCGATCTTGCCGTGGATCACCGGATCGAGCGGTGTCTTTTGTGGCATGGGCCACAACCCGAGGCTGACCTGGACGTGCCGCCGCAACGCTTCGCGCCGCTGCTTCCACTCTTCCAAAGACCCGGGCGGCGTGAATGGAAAATAGCTGTCGAGCGTTCGCAGTTCCTCAAGCGGATGAACGGTGGCATCCTGAGCGACAGCTGGCCGGACTGCCGACAGCAAAACGAGGCCGTTTAGAAGGCAAACAATCAGGCAGGCAAATGGTTTGATACGCATATCACCGCTCACTAACACAACGTAGCGGAACTCTCCAGAGTTCCGACCCGGGCCAAACAACTCCGCATCATTTTCGTTTGCCCGCACCACCTGTCAAATTCGATGGCTTCAATGGCCCCCGACGCTTTTTCGGATTTACGACCCTGACTATACTTCTCTGTGGCAACCATCCCGCGGTTTGATGCGATGGCTGGCGAGTAATCGTTTACAAGAATCACGATCGAAAAATATTCTGGAGACCCCCATGCGGCAACTTTGTTTTGGATTGGCCTTGCTGATGGCCCTTGTCGGTTTCGCGACCGAGGTGACAGCCCAGGAAAATCGGATGTCGCCCGAGTTGCTGTGGAAGCACGGACGACTCGGCAACGCAACCCTGTCGGACGACGACAGCACCATCGCCTTTACCGTGCGAAGGTATGAACTGGCCGAAAACAGCGGCACCACCACGTTGTTTCTGCAACCGGTCGCAGGCGACCAGCCCGCCCGACCAGTGCTTGAGAACTGGAAGTCCATTAGTGACGTGCAATGGAGCAAGCACGGTGATGGCCAGGCCGTCTTCTTTACCGGCATTCCGCCCAAAGACGAGGACGAGAACGAGGATGAAGACGAGGACGCAGATGAAGACGAGGATGAACCCGACTTCAACGCCTCACCACAAATTTATCGACTGGATCCGGCCTCTGGCGACGCCGTTCGAATCAGTTCCATCGAGGACGGCGTTGCGAATCTGAAAGTTTCGCCGACCGGCCAGCATGTGGCCTTTACCCGCGACATCAAACTGGATGATACCGTCAACGAACTGTTCGAAGATCTGCCGGAGGCTGATGCCCGGATTATCGACAGCCTGATGTTCCGTCACTGGAATGCCTGGCACGATTACAAGTATTCGCATTTGCACGCCGCGCCGATCGGTGACGATGGTATGGTTGGCGACGCACACGATTTGATGGAAGGCATGCAGGTCGATTGCCCCGTTCCGCCGTTTGGCGGCAGCGAACATTTCGCATGGTCGCCCGCGGGCAACGAAATTTGCTACACGGCCAAAATTGTCGAGCGCTGGGCCGAATCGACCGACAGCGACTTGTACCTGATCGGCCTGAATGCCGACGGTTCGGCGGCGGGCGATGCCGCGTGTATCACCGAAGGCCGTGACGGATACGACAACAATCCTTTCTATTCTCCGGATGGCAAGTACCTCGGGTTCAACTCGATGGCACGACCCAGTTTTGAATCCGACCGCAACATGGTCATGGTGTACGACCGCGCGTCCGGGACCGTTTCCGAATTGACCACCGGACTCGATCAAAATGCCAACCACGCTCACTGGACCGACGATTCCTCCGGCGTGATTTTCATGTCCGAGTATCGAGGTACCAATCAGCTGTTTCGGATGGACCGGGGCGCCGACGCTCCGGTCCAGCTGACGACCGGGCCCTTCAACTGGGACATCGTCGACGAA
>CAMYKF010000359.1:0-1875 GCA_947258905.1 uncultured Pirellulaceae bacterium
AGCAATAAACGTCGCATTTGTTCCCTCCTGAGAAAATTGCGTTGACCAACACCGGCTCGCCGCTGACTCCGATCACTGGGTCTGAAAACGAGATCGAGCGCGTCGGCCGGTTAACTTGTCTTGTTTTGTCCTGCGAAAAGGCGGCAACAGCCAGGCAGGCATCGGGCAGATGACTCGGAATCGAGCCCGGAAAGATTGAGCAGCTCCTGCGTTTATTGCAGAGCAAGATGGCAAACCGCCACCGAATTCAAATTCCCCCCAGGCCGATCAGGAGATCCAACCCGGTTATTCTTTTCGGTCAGTGCCAAGCGGAAACAGGCAGGTTTTTTTGGATTTTACCAATCTTCGCGAAAAATCCCGCTCTGGCGATTATTACAGCCAGCAGCATTCGCTAGCCATCACCATCAAGTTTACCGGGAGGGCGAACTTTGGCGGAACAAGCGCGCCCATTCCACGCTCCGTCGCGCCGCTTTCGCGCTAAAAAGGACCCACGTCGGCTGCTCTCATGGGAAACGTGGCGAAGACCGCCACAACCACCAGGGTTACGCCCTGAGTCAATCCGGACGACGCGTCCAGCGCAAGACAGCAAATTGTGGAAATGGCCATCAAGGTCATTCCAACCAGCAAGCCCACGTGATTAAATCGTCCGGAGCCGCGAAGGCGATATACGATCACGGTTGCCAGTCCCAGCATTTGTACCAGGAAAGTAATGGATGCCAGTGAGCACACCTGACTGTCGAACATACGCATCGCTTCCTTGCATGCATTTTTTGGGGGCCGGGATCGTGCGAGAAGCTTTACCAAAAGTTGCCAGATTCACCAAGCCGGAATTTCCGCCCGTTTTTGCCAGCCATCTGGCAATTGTCTGCCCATCAAAGAAACACCTTTGAATCAATGAACATTGCTGTTCTTGGTAACCGTCCCAACTGGCATTTTGAGGACCTCGTCCGGGCGGCCCGATCCGACTACCGGCTGTTGTTTGTGCGCTGGAGCGAATTGCTTGCGCGGGTGGGCGTGGCGGAATCTGTGAGTGCCGGCGACGACGAATTCGATCTGGTTCTGGTGCGTGGCATGCCTGCAGGGTCGCTGGAGCAGGTCATTTTTGCCATGGATGCACTGTCACGCTGGCAAGCCACCGGGACGCCGGTCGTCAATGCTGCGAAATCACTGGAAGCCTGCATCGACAAATACCTGTCATTGGCGCGAATGCACCACGCTGGAGTACCGGTCCCGGACACCATGGTTTGTCAGACCGTTGAGCAGGCGATGGCAGGATTTGAGGAACTTGGTGGAGACGTGGTGATCAAGCCGTTGTTTGGCGGTGAGGGCCGAGGCATGGTCCGCGTCAGTGATCCCGAACTTGCTCTGCGCGCCTGTCGCACCATCGTTCATCTGCAAGGCATCGTCTATCTACAACGTTTTATTGACCACGGCAACGAGGACCTGCGTCTGCTGGTCATTGGCCAACAGGTTCTGGGGATGCGGCGGGTCAACGATGCGGATTGGCGCACCAACGCATCTCGTGGTGCGGTCTGTCACCCGTACGAACCGGATGACGCGGCCACCACACTGGCGTTGCAAACGGCCCGCAGTGCCGGTGCAGAGATTGCAGGCGTCGACATTATCCAGGACACCGTTGGTCGACGATTTGTTTTGGAAATCAACGGGGTGCCCGGCTGGAAATCTCTGGCCGCCGCAAACCAGACCGATGTGTCGGCGCTGATTCTGAGTTTTCTCGACGACTTGTCGGTCAGCAAGTAATCACCCTTGATGGGAAACCATAGCTGCAGCGCAAGGTAGCCGGATTCGCAAGAATTCGGGCCGGGCCTCCACCGGAAACACTCGACATTTTGCAACTTCGGCTACAGGTCAAAT
>CAMYKF010000359.1:1923-7730 GCA_947258905.1 uncultured Pirellulaceae bacterium
TACCGTGATGGCATTGCCCAGCAGCTGGATGCGGTCGCCGTCGATCATCACCTGCATGCCGCCACCCCGCGATGAAGCTTGCCAGGCGTGCAAAGTTGTCTTGCCCAGTTTTTCCGCCCAGTAGGGCCCCAGCGTGCAATGGGCTGATCCGGTGACCGGGTCTTCATTAATGCCCACGCCTGGTCCGAAAAAGCGTGACACGAAATCGAATTCTCCGTATTCATCTCGAGCTGTCACGATGACACCACGCGTGCCCAGACGCAGCAAGCCACTCATATCGGGGTCCAGGTTGCGCACGACGGACGCCGAAGCCACTTCGGCCAGATAATCGAACCGTGATTTGCCCACAAAGCTGACGGGGACTCGCAGCGCATCGATCATGCCTGGCGGAGCGGCGACTTCTGCCGCAGGGGCTGCCGGGAAATCCAGCTGGATCTGCCCATCGACACGCTCGGCTCGCAATTCGCCACTGTTGGACTGGAACACGCACGTGGTATCGGCCGGCACCATTTCGTTTTCCCACAGCACGTGCGCGGTAGCCAGCGTGGCATGTCCGCACAAATCAACTTCCAGCTTCGGAGTAAACCAGCGGAGCCGCCAGTGTTGTTCTTCCGGGCAAACAAACGCCGTTTCCGCGAGATTCATTTCCGCCGCGACCTGTTGCATCCACATCGGGTCAGCAGGCTGCTCCAGCAAACAAACGGCCGCCGGATTGCCGCCAAAGGGCTTGTCAGAAAACGCATCGACCTGAAACAGAGCTGGCATGCCGCGAGCCTCCGGGTGTATGAAAGGGTTTGCCGGGTTTAGAATCCGCTTTTGCCTGACATTCTACCGAATTGGCCCGCCGCCCGCTGTACGTCGCCAACAAGTTATGCCCGCCAACCTTCAGCTCGAATCCGTAACCAGACCGATCCCTTACCGGGATCCGGTGCTGTTGTTTCATCATCTGGTGCGGGGCAAGCCAAACCGTTTGTTGCTGGAATCGGCCGAGATCGACAGCAAACGGCATTTGCAGAGTTTTTTGCTGGTCGCCGCGGCCCTGCGAATCACTTGCGAAGGCCAGCAGGTTACCGTGACGGCTTTGACCGATAATGGCCGACGTGTGCTAAAGCGCCTCGCTGGTCGCCTGGGCGTCGATTGCCAGCCGTCAGCCAGCGAGTTCTCGATTCAGTACCAGATGGCTGATCCCGATCTGGACGAGGACCAGCGGCTGCTGGCCGATTCCGTGTTTACTCCGCTCCGCGAATTGACGGACGTCGTGCAGATCAACTCGACCATTCATGAAGCACTGTTTGTCGGCGGCCTGTTTGGATATGACCTGGTGGAGTGCTTTGAGCCGCTACCCGGCGCCGCGCGGCCCGGATTCTGTCCCAATTATACGCTGTACGTCGCCGAGCAACTGATTCGCCTCGATCATCAGCAAAACTCCGGCCAGCTGATCGGCAGCTTCTTTTATGATGCAACGGAACCGGCTGATCGCGACGAGTTCGAGGAGCAACTGACTCGAACCAGGCAGGAATGCGAACACCTCAGCCTGATCGACTTGCCGCCAGCCCAGGCTATCACCGAAGACGTTACCGTTGACAAATCCGACGAGGAGTTTTGCGCGATCGTCGAGGAATTGAAAGCGCGGATTTATGCCGGCGAAGTTTTTCAGATCGTGCCTTCCCGCTCGTTTGGCATGCCATGCCCCGATCCGTTGCGGGCCTATCGGCAACTGCGTGGACTGAATCCGAGTCCCTACATGTTCTATATGCAGGACGAGCAATTCACGCTGTTCGGTGCTTCGCCGGAAATGGCTGTCAAATTCACGGCGGCCTCGCGCGATGTCGAGGTTTGCCCGATCGCCGGCACCCGCGTGCGTGGCAAAAATCCAGACGGTTCCATCAATGCGGATCTCGACGGACGGATCGAACTGGAACTGAGAACCGACACCAAGGAGATGGCCGAGCACCTGATGCTGGTCGATCTGGCCCGCAATGATCTGGCGCGGATTTGCCAGGCGGGTACGCGTCACATCGCGCAATTGCTGAAAGTCGACCGGTACAGTCACGTGATGCATCTCGTGTCGCGCGCGACAGGTCGCTTGCGTGACGGACTGGATGGACTGCATGCCTACCAGGCCTGCATGAACATGGGAACACTGACCGGCGCTCCCAAGGTGCGCGCGATGCAGTTGATTCGGCAACTGGAGGGCAAGCGACGCGACTTTTATGGCGGAGGCATTGGTTATTTTGTGGGCAATGGCGACATGGAAACCTGCATCGTGATCCGTTCCGCTTTGGTCAGGGATGGTCAGGCGCACGTCCAGGCTGGTGCCGGGATCGTCTACGATTCGGTGCCGCAAAAGGAAGCGGACGAAACTCGCACCAAGGCAGCGGCGGTGCTCAAGGCGCTGGCGGGAGCTCATTTGAATACACAGGGTTCAGCAAGTGCATGATCAACGAGCCATGGGCCGTGGTGGTAGCCGAAGTGGTCTTGCGCATTTTTTCCACCACTCCCATGATTGGCTTCGGCCGCGAGCTCAGCCGAGCGGGAGAGGTCAGGACCCGCTTTAAGCGGGACCTGGGTGAGGGCTGATGGACTGGATAACGATTTATGAGGCCAAATACAGATAAAACGACGCAACGCTCCCTCTCATCCGTCCTGCTCCCGTCGCGGCGGGATTCTCCCCCAAGGGGAGAAGGCCTGGGAAAAGCGCAAGACCCTCTGGCGAATCCAGCTACAATCAAATTCGTGCCAGACTCCAGGAGGGACTCGTGTCTGCCAACATCGTGCTAATCGATAACTTCGACTCGTTCACCTACAACCTGGTGGACCAGTTTCGTGCCAGCGGCCATCGCGTGACCATTTTCCGCAATCAGGTGTCGCCCGAAGTCGTGGCCTGTTGCCTGCAGGAAAGTCCCGAAGCGGTGCTGGTGTTCTCGCCGGGACCGGGTCATCCCAGGGATGCCGGTTGTATGCCGGAACTTATTAACAAATACCGTGGCAAACTTCCGATGATCGGCATTTGCCTCGGTCACCAGGCAATCATTGAAGCTTACGGAGGCGAGGTCGGCAGTGCCAATGAAGTGTTTCACGGCAAGGCTTCGCTAATCGAACACACCGGGAACGCCATGTTCGAGGGACTGCCCTGTCCTTTGCAGGTGGCCCGGTATCATTCACTGGCCGGTACGGAAATACCCGATGCACTGGAAGTGGTCGCGCGAATGGACGATACAATCATGGCGGTGTTAAACCGGGCGGATCGGGTTGTCGGGTTTCAATTTCATCCCGAGTCCGTGATGACGCCGCAGGGCATCACGCTGCTGGAGAATACACTCGCGTGGGTACGGGAAAAGGCATAGATGTCGCAAATTGAAAATGATGAAGGCCAGGCAGACGGGATTCTCCCGCTGGTTCACCGGTTGGTTGCGGGCGACAGTCTGTCGATTGACGAGGCACGCGATTTTTTTTCAACGGTCGTCAACGGCCGGATGGATGACATTTGGTTGTCGGCAGCGATTGCCTCCATCAAGTTGCGTGGACAGCGGTCCGAAGAACTGGCCGGAGCCGCGTCGGCCCTGCTGGAATCGGCCACGCCGTTTCCCCGACCCGACTATCCGTTCGCTGATGTCGTCGGTACCGGCGGTGACGGACACAACACGATCAATCTTTCCACCATCGCCGCAATTACGGCTGCGGCCTGCGGGGCGAAGATCATCAAGCACGGCAACAAATCGATTTCCAGTGCATCCGGGTCCTTCGATTTGCTGCAGGCGCTGGGAGTGGATTTCGATATTGAACCGGAAACTGCGCGGCAACAGGTCGACCAATTTGGATTGTGTTTTTTGTTCGCGCCGCGTTATCACGCCGGTTTGCGACACGCGGGCAACGTCCGCAAGACACTGAAGATGAGGACGATCTTCAATTTGCTCGGCCCATTGGTTAATCCTGCGCGGCCACCGCTGATGTTGCTGGGTGTCGCGGATCCGCGACTGCTCGATCAAATGGCAAGGGTTCTTGCCAGTCTGCAGTGCCAGTCGGCGCTGGTCGTGCATGGCAGTGGTGTGGACGAAGTCGCAATTCACGGTCCTTCGTCCGTGGTCGAACTGGATCATGGCGAACTCCGTGAATATCAGGTCGAGCCGGCTGATTTTGGCGCACGTTGTTACCATCTGGACGAATTGACTTGTCATGAGACCGCAGAAAGTCACCGGCGTTCGGTTCAGGTGCTGCAAGGGCAGGGCAGTGCCGCTGAGAACTCGGCCGTAGCGGTCAACGTGGCGATGGTTTTGAAATTGTTCGGGCATGACGATCTGAAACACAACTTCTCGACGGCCGTGCACGCCCTGGAAAACGGCAAGCCGATGGAGCTGATCCGCGAACTTGTGGCCGGGCAGGCTTGATATGGCGACGATTCTGGACGAAATCGTGGAATACCGTCGCGGGCAACTGGTTTCGCAAAAGCAGGCTTTGTCGCTGGAGTCGATTCAGGACTCGTTGCAAAAATCCGATCGCGACTTTGCCGCCGCTCTGAAATCACCCAGTCCCGCGTTTATCCTCGAGTGCAAAAAGGCTTCGCCATCGCAGGGATTGATTCGTGACAATTTTGATCTAACAGAAATCGCTTACATCTACGGTCGACACGCGTCGGCCATTTCGGTGCTGACAGAATCCGAGTACTTTCAGGGATCATTGGAGAACCTGGGTATCGTGCGGCAGCGTGCCTCGCAACCGCTGCTGTGCAAGGACTTTTTTGTCGATCCCTACCAGGTCTGGCAGGCCCGGTATTTCGGAGCCGACGCCATCCTGTTGATCCTGGCGATCCTCGATGACGCAACATGGAAGCAGTTGTTTGAGCTGGCCCGTTCGCTGAATATGGACGCGATCACGGAAGTCTCCAACCAGCAGGAACAACAGCGGGCTATTACCATGGGCGCACCCATCGTCGGCATCAACAATCGCAACCTCCGCGACATGTCGATCGATCTGGATACGACGCGCCGGCTGGCTGGCGATTTGCCAGGCGATACGCTGGTGATCAGCGAATCGGGGTATCACACCAATCAGCAAGTGCGTTCGATGAGCGGCATTGCTGACGGCTTTCTCATCGGCAGCTCGTTGATGAAGGAACAGAATCTGGAGCGAGCCGTTAAGTCCATTATTTTGGGAGAGCACAAGGTCTGTGGCTTGACGAGAAACCAGGACGCCCGCGGCGTCGATCGGGCTGGAGCAGTCTACGGCGGCGTTATTCTCGCCGAGAACTCGCCACGACGGGTCGCTATTGAGGACGTGAATCAAATTTTTAAAGACTGTAATTTGCAACGTGTCGGTGTGGTTCAGGATCAGACAATCGACCGGGTGGTCGAATTCGTTCAGGCCGGCAAGCTGGATGGTGTCCAGTTGCATGGCGACGAAACGCCCCGGTTTGCTGGTGATTTGCGTGACCAACTGGGACCTGGCGTTGAAATCTGGAAAGCGTTCGCGGTTGAACAATTGGAGTCAGGCGCGGATGCCTTCTTGCAGGCCGGCGTAGATCGCCTGGTCGTGGATAATCAGGAGTCCGGCGTGCGAGGCGGGACAGGCAAGCCGTTTGACTGGTCGCAACTGCCCCAGGCCCATCGTCAGTCCATGATTGTCGCCGGGGGCATCGGACCGGAAAATGTCGTCGACGCCTTGCAGCTGGGTTGTCGCGGTGTCGATATGAATTCAGGCCTGGAGGAATCCACGGGCATCAAATCGGCGGCCAAAATCGAAGCTGCCTTTCGCAACATCCGCAACTATTGAGATCACGACGCGCATGGGGAAACTGGATCCATACTTTG
>CAMYKF010000360.1 GCA_947258905.1 uncultured Pirellulaceae bacterium
GGAACATCGCTGCCGGAAGTTGTGACATCGATCATGGCGGCCTGGCGAGGCGATCGCGACATTGCGGTCGGGAACGTGGTTGGCAGCAATATCTTTAACATCTTCTGCGTTCTCGGCTTAACCAGTGTCGTGGCTCCCGCTGGCGTCGAGATATCCGCCGCGGCTTTGCGATTCGACATTCCCGTGATGATTGCGGTGGCGGTGGCGTGCCTGCCGATCTTTTTTACTGGCAACGTAATCGCGCGCTGGGAAGGCGGGTTGTTCTTTGGGTATTACCTTGTCTACACAACGTACCTGGTACTGGCCGCAACCCCGGGGATCATCACACGCACCTTGGGAACGGTCATGATTGTGTTTGTGATACCATTGACGGCGATCACGTTAGTGGTTGGTGCCGTCCGCGCCGCGGGTAGTGAAGCGGACCATCGCAGCACTTCATGAATAGAGGCGAAAACCACCGTTGGACATTTGATTGGGCTCGCTGATAAGGCAGCAATCGCAAGTGACACGTAAGGGCTGCTCGCATGATGAACCATCGAAAACAAACGTTCGCGGCTTGGCATTTCCTCGGCTTGAAGGAAGTGTCACAGCAACTCGACGCCACCGAGCACGGATTGACCGAAGGTGAGGCGGCGGCGCGGCTGGCGGAATACGGACCGAACAAACTGCCCCAGAAGCCACCAGCTTCGCTGTGGAAGATCGTGCTTCGTCAGTTTCGCAGTCCATTGATTTACGTTCTCGCGCTGGCGGCCGTCATGTCAGTAGCCATTGGTGATGTAAAGGATGCGTCCTTCATCGCGGGCGTGCTGGTGTTGAATGCCTTAATCGGAGCTTACCAGGAATGGAAAGCCGAACAGAGCAGCCATGCGCTGCGCAAGCTGTTGCAGATCCGCGCGTCCGTCCAGCGAGATGGAGACGTTCGCGAGTTGAATGCCGAAGAGGTTGTGCCTGGCGACGTGGTCTGGCTGGAATCGGGCAACCGCGTGCCCGCGGACATCCGCATGTTGTCGGCACATGGACTCGAAGCGGACGAATCGCTCTTGACGGGCGAATCATCGCCAGTGCTCAAGGATCCGAGTTGGAGTGGATTCGAGGCGACTCCAGTCGCGGATCGTCGAAACATGGCCTATGCCGGATCGATCATCACGCGCGGGCGAGCCAAGGGGCTCGTGGTTGCCACTGGCACGGCGACCAGTGTTGGGCAACTGGCACTTGACGTGTTGGGCGAAACCGGCGGCAAACCGCCGCTGCTGGTTCGGATGGAACGATTTACACGAGTCATTGCGGTTGCCGTTCTGGTCGCGGCCACTTTGATAGGAGTTCTGGGTGTCGCCATTGGCGGCTATTCGATGTCCGACATGTTCCTGTTCGCGGTCGCCCTGGCCGTTTCAGCGATTCCGGAGGGATTGCCGGTCGCCATGACCGTAGCGTTGGCCATCGCCACCACGCGTATGGCTCGCCGCGGATTGATCGTGCGGCGGTTGACGGCGGTGGAAGGTCTCGGAAGCTGCACTTTGATCGCGACGGACAAAACAGGCACGTTAACGTGCAATGAACTGACGGTCCGCGAAGTCTCCTTGCCTAATGGTAATGTGTTTCACGTCTCCGGAGAGGGCTTTGCGCCTCACGGCGAAGTGCTATTTGACAAACGACCAATCGAACCCGGCAGCCAGCAGCCACTGGAGTTGCTGGCACGCGCCGGTGTGCTCTGCAACGAAGCGGACCTCCACCACCGCAACGGAGATTGGGTGTGGCGAGGCGACGCCGTGGATGTTGCCCTCTTGTCATTCGGTCACAAACTCCGATGGAATCATGAAGCCACTCTCGACTTGCATCCGCAAGTAAATCAGATACCGTTTGAGCCAGAGCATCAATTCGCGGCTTCTTTTAACCTGGTTGACTCCGGCGTGACCGTTCTTGTCAAGGGCGCGCCCGAACGGGTATTGGCGATGTGCAGCGAGTCGAGCTGCTCTGACTTTGACAAGCCCCGGTTTGAGTCCATGGCGGTCCAGATGGCCGAGCAGGGATATCGTGTGCTGGCATTGGCAGACGGGAAACCTGCGCAAGCACTCACAGCCGAGGACGTCCCTACGGTGCCCAGCGCACTGCGTTTTTTGGGGTTTGTGGGGATGATGGACCCGTTGCGGCCCGGTGCCAAAGACGCGGTGCGGACCTGCAACAAGGCCGGTGTCTCCGTATCGATGGTCACAGGTGACCACCGCGTAACGGCCTTGGCGATCGCTCGCGAACTGGGCTTTGCCAAGGACGAGAGCCAGGTCATGACCGGCGCCGAACTTTTGGAGAAGACGCCAGAAGAACTAGGCAAGATTGTGAGCCAGATGCGCGTTTTTGCCCGTGTCGCGCCACGCCAAAAACTACAAATTGTGGAAGCTGCCCGACAAGCCGGCCAGTTCGTAGCCGTGACGGGCGATGGCGTGAACGATGCCCCCGCTTTGCGCGTGGCGAACATCGGTGTGGCGATGGGTAAGAGCGGTACCGACGTTGCCCGCGAAGCGGCCGAACTGGTTATTAGCGACGACAACTTTGCCACCATCGTGGGCGGTGTCGAGGAAGGCCGCGTCGCGTATGACAACATACGGAAAGTGATTTACCTTTTGATTTCGACGGGCGCTGCGGAGCTTGTGCTGATGGCGTTGGCAGTCGCGACGGGCACGCCCTATCTTCCGCTGCTGCCAGTTCAATTGCTGTGGCTGAATCTAGTGACCAATGGAATTCAGGACGTGGCGCTGGCATTCGAGCCTAACGAGGGCGATGTGCTCCAACGGAAGCCGCGCTCGCCGCGGGAGCGGATTTTCAATCAACTAATGATCGAGCGCACAATCATCGCGGCCCTGGTAATGGGCGTCGTCGGATTTCTCACATTTCGTTGGTTCTTGCCCAACGGCGCAAGCGACGCAGAAGTTTCCTCAGCGCGTAACGCCCTGCTGTTATTGATGGTGTTGTTCGAGAACATTCACATTGGTAACTGCCGATCGGAAACAAAATCGGCCTTACGGTTTTCGCCATTGCGCAGCCCGATCCTGCTGGCTGGGGCCATCACCGCCTTCGCGGTGCATGTGGCCGCGATGTACACTCCCATCGGCCAATTGCTGTTAGAGACAGAGCCCGTACCCTTGGAAAACTGGGGCATCTTGTTCCTGTTGGCGCTGACAATCTTTCCGACGATGGAACTGCATAAATGGAGTTGGAAGATCCGGCATCAGGAACATTCCTAAGGCGAGTCAGACGGCAGACGATTTTTTCAGAGATAGGGGAGAAGTTCCATGCCAGCAGCTCGTTACCGGGTCTCTCGGGCGACTGTTCGGTCGGCGCGACCGAAGTTTGATACTCGCGATCAAAGTTTGACATCGACTTAGAACGTGTTTTGAAATTCACAAAACAGACCGCGGAGCGGTTCCAATAGTCCCCTCTCCCGCTTGCGGGAGAGGGATAGGGTGAGGGTAATTCAATTTC
>CAMYKF010000361.1 GCA_947258905.1 uncultured Pirellulaceae bacterium
TTGCCTTTTGTGTTTCGTAGGCTGCAATCAAAAGTGGTTCTGCCGTTTCATACTTACCCTGCTTCGCCAGGGCTATGCCTTGCCGGTATTGAAGTTCGGCAACCTGGGGATGATCTGCGCCTAGCTTCGCAAAAGTCGATTCAACGGCGTCGCCCAGTAACGGTTCAGCCAGTTCAGGTTTTCCATTGAGCATATGAACGGTCGAAAGTTTTTCTTTGGCCAGCAACAGCATATTTTGTTCGACCTCTTCTTGTCCTGCAAAACCGTCAACGGACATCGCAAGGTATTGACTCGCGGCCTCGTAGTCCTTCCGGTCCAAACAGACGATTCCAAGATTCAAGCGACTGTGGGCAACAAGCGAATGGGCTGGTCCCAGCTTGCGGCGGCGAATGAGTTCACTTGCCTGAAGGATCTTAAACGCAGTGTCCAGCTCACCCGCGCGATGATAGGCAACTCCCAACTGATTTGCCCCTTTGGCGTACTGTAACGAGTCTTCCCCCCACAACTCCGCAGATAATCGTGTCGAAGCCTTATGATTGGAAATTGCTGGGCCAAACTTTTTGCGAGCCAGGTAAAGCTGGCCAAGCTGTTGATGAGCCGATTCGATATCTGGGTGTTTGGCGTGAAATGTGGTTTTCAGGTTTTCGATCGCCAAGTGATATTCGCGAATCGCAGCTTCCGCATTACCGGCCTTTTGATTCAGGCTGGCTGATTGCAACAGCTGTTTGCCATACATGGGTGACTGTTCACCAAACAGTTCCTTCGTTATCTGCGTTGTCGAGTCGACGATTTTTTGTGCTGCGTTAACGTCATTAGCTTTGGACGCGTCTAGAAACTGTTTTTGATACTTCTGAATTTGCTTGAGTTTGTTGAGTTGGTCGGGCGTGAAATTCGATTCGATTGACGCGACGATGCCGGCCAACCTGGCATTAGCGGCCTGCCATGATTCCGTACCAAACTGCTCTGACACGATCGTGTCAATCTGACGCCAGGCTTCCGCTGCTTCGCTGAATTGAAAATTGGCTTCCAGATCGTTGGCTTTTTTTGTTAATGAGATAAGCGATTCGTTAAACGCTTTTGCGGAATCCTGCTCAACGCCCGGTTCGGTTTTGGCAATCTCGGTGTTGGATTCGGCTGGCGATTTTTTGGCAATCGGTTCTGCGTCCGTGCAGCCGATGACAAGCGTTAAACCGGCGATCAACAATGCGGTGCGTTTCATCCGTGAAGCTCGCGCGGCGGCCAAGTTGCATCACACCAACATCGTGCCTGTTTACGGAATCGGCGAAGCCGATGGCGTGCACTATTACGCGATGCAGTTCATTGATGGCCTGGGACTGGACCGTGTGCTGTCGGCTCTGCGTCACGCCCGTTCACAGCAAACATTGTCGACCGATCAGGTCGATCGCACCGGCAAGCCAACGAAGCATGCCGACGAGACGCAACTTGACAAGACGCTTGATTTCGACCTGCAACAGAATTTCCCGGAACTCTACCGGGAGCAAGGCCTGCAGGCTGACAGTTCTGCGACGATGGACATGTTGAGTGGGACTCAAATCATCCAGTCCGGCACGTCATTGGGAGACAGGGGATTAACGAAGTCGTATTGGAAACATGTCGCATCCATCGGCGAGCAGGTTGCCAGGGCACTGGAGCACGCTCATAGTCGAGGCATTCTTCATCGTGACATCAAACCGGGCAACCTGATTCTGGATGCCAGGGACAATGTCTGGGTCACCGACTTTGGACTGGCCAAATCCGAAGATGATCACGAGTTGACACAACAGGGCGAGTGGGTCGGAACCCTGTACTACATGGCGCCCGAGTCGTTTCGTGGCAAGACTGATCGACAGAGTGATATTTACGGCCTGGGCATCACTCTCTACGAGTTGCTCGCTTTTCGCCGCGCTTTTGATCGTCAAAATCGCAACGAGTTGATCGAGCAATTGATCAACAGCCAGGCTCCTCGATTGCGCAGCGTCAATCCGGACGTGCCAGTCGATTTGGAGACGATTGTCCACACGGCGATCGCCAAGGAACCGGCTGACCGCTATCTCGACGCGGAGGAACTCGCCAATGACTTGCAGCGATTCATCAATGACGAGCCAATTCGCGCTCGCAAGATCGGGCTGCTGGAACGTGGCAGACGTTGGGGGCGCAAGAATCCGGTGCTGGCGGCTTCTCTTTCCGCCGTGGCAGTTCTGTTGATTGTGTTGGCTACCGGTTCTGCGATCGCCGCCAATTACTTCCGGCAATTGAGCACGGAACTGGGCGTGGCAATAAACCGGGCAGAGCAACAATCCGAAACCAATCGGCAGTTGGCTGAAGACAAGACTGAATTAGCGAAACAGTTCCAACAGGCTGCCGCCGATGAGGTTCGGGCTAGAGGCAGCGCCGAGGCAATGCTGGCCGATGTCCAGACGGGGCGAGGATTTCTGGCTGACCAGCAGCACGATCCCGCGACGGCCATGCTCTGGTTTGCCAACGCCGCCATGGCTTCTCCCACCGACCAGGCTCGACAAGAGAGCAACCTTCGGCGCGCTGGAAACTGGAAGCGCGAAGTCGTCGTTCCCGTCGCAGCAGTTCATGCCAATGGAAAGGCCGACCACGTCGCCTCGCATCCGGGTGACCTGACGATCTTGCTGGCGATCCGTGAAGATCGGTCCCTGCTGCTCTGGGACTGGAGCAACGGAAAAACCCTGCCATGGAGTGACCAGTGCCGTAACGCCAATGACGCCTGCTGGATCCTCGATCAGGGTCAGTCCTACGTCGCAGTGGGATTTGATTCCGGGGTCCGAGTCTATCGCGTCCCTTCCGGAGAAGTCGTCTACCAGCAGGTTCATTCCGCGCCGGTGATGGCGGTGGCGTACAGTCCACGCGGCAAACTGTTGGCCGTTGCCTCGCGCGAGCTCAGGTTGGGCAACCCCTTCGATTCATCAGCAGAGCTGCAGCGCATCCCCGAGGTTGACGACGCGGTGGCATTGAAGTTTTTTGCCAACGGTCAGCGCCTGATTGCTTCGGGTAGTGACGGTGTCGCTCAAGTGTGGGACGTAGCCAGTCAGCAGCCAACACTGATCTTTGCCCCGAATCATCAGCCTCGCGTTCCCTCTTCGCCGGTGCTGGTCAAGAATGAGTCGGAGTTGATCACGGTGATTTCCGCGGAACCCGGAGAGCTGGGATGGTGGAACCCGGACACAGGGAAGTTGATTCGCACTCGGAAGACTGTGCCCAGCGGTTTGAACCAGGTCGTGGCATCGAATGATGGTCAGCAATTGGCGACCTGCGGGTACTCATCCGGCCAGGTCTGGGACGCCGATGACGTCGATTCCGATGGCCAGGTGTACGCGCATGGCAACGACGTTCCTGCGGTGACGTTCAGCCCGGATGATTCGACGCTGGTTTCCGTGAGTTGGGATCGGACGGCTCGGTTTTGGCCGCTGACGTTCAATGGTCGGAATCTTCGCCTGCCCCACATGGACATGGTGCGGGACGTGATGTACTCATCCGACGGTCGGTTCGTGATCACCGTCCAGGAAGCGGGCCTGATTCGAGTTTGGGATCAGTCGTTGCCGCGTCCTCGGCTCTGGGCAACGGAGCCCTGCGGATGGAATCCACGGTTCAGTCCCAACGGCCGGTGGATCGCGCCATCGGTGTGGCATGCCTCGCCCTATGGCCGAACGCATCAAGGTTTTCAGCATGTCACCGTGCTGGACTCCGACTCGGGGAAGCCTGCGGGACCCGCCATTTCCCTGGGCAAGGCGTTCCTTGTCGATTCCGAGATCTTGTCGGACAAC
The DNA here is from genome assembly GCA_947258905.1 of uncultured Pirellulaceae bacterium. Classification (GTDB taxonomy): domain Bacteria; phylum Planctomycetota; class Planctomycetia; order Pirellulales; family Pirellulaceae; genus CAJQPP01. The sequence goes on from CAMYKF010000361.1 coordinate 3,792, forward strand.
CGCAGGGTCGTGGTCGCTTCGGTATTGGATCAGACCGGCACGTTGTCGATATTCGATGTGACGACAGGAAAGCAAATGGATTCTCCGATTTCATTGCCCGGTGTTCCCCGGCGCGTAGCGGCCAGGCCCAATCAGCCTCAGGTCGCTGTGCTCTGCCGCAACGGCAAACTGTTGTTGATCAATGCCGATGACGGATCGATCCAGTACGAACTGGATCACGAAAGATGGATCGCGACCGACGACGAGTGGATTCGGGTTGGCTGGACTCCTGACGGATCGTCGATGATCACGGTGACGCCGGGCGCTGACAATGTCGTATGTGTTCGTGACGGTGACACGGGCAAGCTGAGGTATCCTCCGATTGAGCCCGTATTGAAGCACGGTCCATGCCGCGACATTGACATCTCGCGAGACGGGCGATTGCTGGCCACCGCCGTGAACGTGCAAAACGCTGTGCAGGTGTGGGATTTGCAGTCCGGCAAAGCTGTTTCAGAGCCGCTGGCACATCCAGGAGGTTTTTATGGCTTGTTTACCGTATCGTTGAGTCCGGACGGCAGGTTCGTCCTTACCGGCGGCACCGACGGGGAACTCCGGTTGTGGAACTGGCGCACCGGCAAGCTGCAGATCCCCTCCATGCGACACCCGGATGAAGTGTATTCGGCCAACTTCACATCCGATGGCCGCTACGGCGTAAGCATTTGCCGTGACGGCAAGCTGCGGCTCTGGGATCTCGCCGACGCGAAACAAATGGCCGCCGCGGTCGATTCCATGTCTTCATCCTTCATTCACGGTTGTGCCATGCACGGGGCGAGGGTGGCATTTGGCAACATGGATAACGAGTGTCGTGTCGCAGATCTGGCGCCCCTGCTCGAACAACAAGCCAACACGACTGAGCCAAACCAACTGCTGCTACAGGCAGAGTTGATTTCATCCGGCCAAGTCCAACTTGGCGAAGTCACTCGTTTGAACAGCGACCAGTGGATGGAGCGTTTCCTGGAGTATGAAAGCCACTAGCTGCTCAACGGCTGACACGGTTGGGTAATAGTGACAGGCGAGCTTTTTGTACGGTTTCCGGGCTCTGGCGCGACGCCGGACGAAATAGCCGCTGACATGCCGCGTATCAAACCCCGTGCCGTCAATCACCGCCAATAACAACCGTTGGTTTATCAGGTGGCAAAGGACCCTGTAAGGTGACGCGAGACGCAGCTATTTCCCTTCGGGCAGGGTTGGGGGACGCGGCTCTTTACGCTCTCAAATCGCAACATCACATTAGCCGGTTGGCTTGGTGGCTCTAATCGCGGCGATCTCCTGCTCGAGCGACTCCCGCTCTGCTTCCAGCTTGTCCCGGAAATCAGCGGTTGCCTCGTGATTGGTGAGTTCGATTCGCTCAACAAGGTCCGCCAGTTGGCTCTCCAGCTCCTCCAGTTTCGGATTGTTTGCGATATTCCATTTAAGCGATTCAATATTCATGTGGTGTTCCTCGGTGCTCGGACGAAATACGCATGTAAACCCGGCTCGCTGGTTGCTGGACTCCCGAATTTGCCAAGCGCCAGCATACCATCAAGCAATGAATTCCTTAATCCACCATCGGCGTTGCAGCTGCTGCTCATTCGCAAAGATTGGACAGTCAAGGCTGAATTTCCAAAATCGGCCACTTGAACCTCGCCGGTGTCAGATAAGGAATGGCGAGCAGGGCCGGCGACCGATGACATCGCTTGCGATCATCGCCTTTCAGTTTCGCCGGCACTTCGTTCGACTTTCCCAATGCAACCGCCCGCCGCTGCGTCCCGTTTTTCTCTCCGGTCTACGATTGCGCCCCGCAGTGATTACCCGCCACGCAGAATACGCTTAAGCGGTGTGGCTCAGGATATGGACCGGCCAGCTTCCTGCTCCTGAAGCTTCACCAGCTTTGACAGAATCTTGTCGCCGATGGAATCGACCGACTTCGCCGTGTTGGTAAGCACAACCACACCGATCTCGGACTCTGGCACAATTCCCAGATAGCTGGCCGATCCGCCAACCATCCCGTTGTGCCAGATCATCGGATGCGAGCCAAGCTCCCAACTTTGCCACGCCAGTCGTCCGTCGCCGCGCAGCGATTGAACAAATTTGCGCGGCTTCCAATTTGAGAATAAGTAGATAGCAATCACTGACCAGATGAGATACGCACCCCAGGAGATACTCGGCTCCCACAACCACCAAGCCAACATTGTCATAAGGATCAGCGTTACGGCTCCGGCGATGCGGCCCCAGCGCATCGAAGCTCCGATGGTTGGCAATACCATGATGGAAAAGCAGAGAAGACTATCCGATCCGATCTGGACAAGACGTTGCAACCCAAAGAGCGAGACCACGAAGATTGCGAGGACAACGACGTACCCAATTGGAATGAACCAACCAAGGTATTTGACGAAGTTGCTTTCGTATTGGGGAAGATTCGACGGCTGGCGCATCATCATGATCTCATCTGCCAATTCCGACGTTGTCGGATGAACGTTGGCTCGCAAAAACCTGAACATATCCGAGAGCGATGATCGAACGCCTCCGGCAGCGACGGTTACGTCGGTAAAGTCCCAGTGTTTTGTGGTTTTGTTCTTCGTCTTGTGCGAGGTAGCCAACTGCGCCCTTTGCTCATCGCAAGATCCAGTCGACGTGTCCAGCATGCCTAGCGGAATCAAGACTCTTTCCTTGAGAGCCGTGCGATAGTCACTTCCAGCCAACTTGCCCAACACATGTCCCAATAGCCCAACACCGAGATTGGAATAACTCGCTCGCGAACCGATTGGCTTGACGGATTTGATTCTGTTGAGACATGCGTAGAGCATCTCTTGATCGTAGTGCGCATAGGGATTCGCCATATCCGCGGTCTCAAGCAGATCATCGGGCAACCTTGGCAGTGACGAACGATGATTCGCGAGCGATCGATACGTGATCTGAGACTTGCCGTCGGTCGGGAGTGTCACTGCTTTGCCAAAAGCCGTTTGCACGGGGTCATCGAGACTGAGCTCCCGCCCGGTCGCAGCAACCGACAGCAACAGCGACGTAAACAGCTTGCCAAGCGAGCCAATTTCGAAAACCGTTGAATCCGTCACCGGTCTTCTCGAGGCAACGTCAGCCCATCCGCTGTAAGCACTGATCTCCTGCCCGTCAACCATGACGCCAATGGCGATTCCAGTCAGATCTTTTTCACAACGATCGTCCGCCATCGCCTGGATGAGCGAAGCAATACGTTCATGCTTGTCGGAGGTTTCTTTACTGGAGGTTGTCATTCTTTTTGCGCTACCGCTGCGCTTCATCGATCAGGTCCCCGCAGGGATCGCCCGGTTCTTTTCAAATGCATCGTGCTCACGCCGGGGTGCCACTGCTGGCTTGTCCAGCAGTGCTTGGCAGACTGATTGAATGATGACCAGTTCTACATTATGCGTGGCTTTATGCATACGCTTTGGTGAAACTGGTGGATCCGGGATTGGGCACTGCCAGGCAAGCCAGCAGTGTCGAAATTGACTCCAGCACTGCTGGACAAGCCAGCAGTGGCACCGACCCGTTATTTCAGATCTGACGAGTCACCAGGCCATATCCGGTATTCCCAATTTCGACAGAGCAGGACGCAAACTCTTTACTGGCCTTTCCTGACGCACGTTTTTGCGAAGTTTTTTCGAGGTAATTCCACCGATTGGCAATCACTGGCACGAGCGCAGGCGGCATCGATCTATAATCAGTAACTTGATACGTCGTGCACGAAGATGAGGTCCTGTTGCGGACAAGTGAATGCCCGAGTCGATTGAATGCCGGAAGTGTGGTTCGAAGAAGAAAACCTCCGATCTGACTGACGGTTTGTGTGGCAACTGCCACGTGGCTGAATCGGCTACGGTATCTCCCCAAGCGACTCCGGCCCTGCACGGGGAAGCGACCATCGCCCCCAGGTCCGGGCCGGGGAATCACATCTCCGGTTCCGCGACCAACGACTTCGGTGATTATGAACTTCTGCACGAAGTTGCCCGTGGCGGGATGGGAGTGGTTTACAAGGCCCGACACAAGACGCTCAATCGCATTACTGCGGTGAAGATGATTATTGGCGGCCGGTTTTCATCCGAAGAGGAACTACAGCGGTTTCATGTCGAAGCCGCAGCGGCCGCCCAACTCGACCATCCCGGGATTGTTCCGATTTACGAGATTGGCGAGCACGCAGGCCAGGCGTTCTTCGCCATGAAATTCATCGAAGGTGGTTCACTCGCCCAAAAGCTGGATCATTTTCGCGAGGATCCGCGTCGTGCTGCCGACTTGATGGCCAAAGTGTCACGGGCCGTTCATCATGCTCACCAGCGCGGGATCCTGCATCGCGACCTCAAACCCGCCAACGTGCTGATCGATGAAGACATGCAGCCGTTGGTTACGGATTTGGGGTTGGCCAAAAGCACTGCTGGCGACAGCAACTTGACCAACACCGGCGCCGTGCTCGGCACACCCAGCTACATGCCACCCGAACAAGCAGCCGGACAACACAACGTCACCACGGCTGCGGATGTTTATGCACTGGGTGCGATCATGTACGAACTGTTGACCGGAGTGCCACCTCACAAGGCCGACACGGCTGTTGAAACCGTGATGAGTGTGCTGAACGACACACCGGCGGAGCCGCGCAAGGTTGACAAGTCGGTCGACTACGAGCTGGAATTGATCTGTCTCAAGTGCCTGGAACGCGATCCGGCCGACCGGTACAACTCGGCAGGGGACCTGGCTGAGGACCTTGAGCATTGGCTGGCAGGCGACGCGATCAGTGTCAAACCGCCTTCCTTCTGGTTTCAGTTATCACTGTGGTTGCGAACGAATCGTCGCGTTGTCTACTTCGCCTCTGCAATTTTGATTGGACTGCTGTTTGCCCTGCCGGTGATTCTGGCTTTCGTTCAAGGCAGCTCAAAAGACAACCTCTACGATTACTTTCCTGACGACCCAAAACCCTGGTTCGCGTCGATTCCAATCCCCGATTGGGTGACGCAAGCGGCTTTCTTCTTGTTGCTGGTTGTGGTTTGGCCGTCATTGGGGTTGTGGAACGCTCTGGTAGCGAAACCGAAATCCAAGCGAGAGGCAGTCGGTGCCGGAGTGTTAACTTCACTGCTGTGTCTGGTAATCGTGATCGGGCTGTTAGGGTGGCTGGGCATTATTGCTCAAAGCAACAACTACTCACGTCCCAAAATTCAAGCGCTTGCCGAGGCCCTGTGGTTGCCTGATGGCGTCACACAAGAGGAAGCCCTCGAGAAGGCGCTGGCGTTGTACAAGAACCTCAAGGATATTCCCGAAAACGAAAGGGCAAATGCGTTGACCGCGCGAATTATTGCGGACCAAATCGCCAAAGGACCGCTGTCTTTACTCGCCATGGGCGTGATTTGCCTGGTGTTTACCATTCCCGTCGTTTACGGAACCGTGATTGGGACGATCCTGCTGAAGCGAGGAAATCGCTTTTGGCTGGTGTTGATACGTTATGGGGCAGGCTGGCTCGCATTAACCATGGTTTTGGTGTTCGTTGCCGTGCTGGTCTTCGATGGAAACGTCAATTCAAGACCGGCACGAGATACGACGGTTCAAGTTCTGTTGTATGCGTTGGTCGCTGCCACCATTTGCTTCCTGGTACTGCGCCGCTGGCGCAAGCGTAATCAGGAGGCAGGTGGCAGTCAGCAGGAGGCAGGGGGAGTTGATTGATCATTCGCGCGAGCCCGCAGCGCCAGCGTGTGGTTGTGGAGAAAGTGGGGAAAGCAAAAAAAAACACTCGCTGGCGCTGCGGGCTGTTATTTGTCACCCACACGACATCAACCTAAAATCAAGTGGTGTCACCGGTGAAGAGAGCGCGCTATGCCGGAATAGAATCAGGCTCGAGTTCTTGTAGGGGGATTGTTCATGTCTATTCGAATGAAGGCGTTCGCGCTGATTGATTTGCTGATCGTGCTGGCCATCATCGGCATCCTGACGGCTTTGCTGTTGCCTGCCGTGCAGCAGGTTCGCGAAACGGCGCGGGAGACGGACTGTGCCGACCGCCTGCGCAAGTGCGTGCTGGCTATTCACAGTTTCCACGATACGAACAAGCGGTTACCGCCGGCCGCTCTGTACAGCAACATGGTGATGACCGACGCCAACGAGCTGAAAAGAGCGCACCAATTGACTTCGGCACTGGCACTGTGCATGCCCTACCTGGACCTGAATCAGCTGTACAACCTGCAACCGCAAATTGTCTACGATGTGAACAGCGACCTGACAGACTACGTGGATTGGAGGGGCAACCAGTACTATCCGGAAGCGTTGTCGTGGGAAAACGCCAACACCGTTTTGAATACGCGGGTAACGAATTTTGAGTGCCCGTCGGACAACATCAACGAAATCGATTTTATCGACGCATCGGCCGGATACGACGCATCGCTGGTGGGCTACGCTCCGGTCTGGGATGGTGCCAGCAACGACGACAGCGACTGGACTGGCTTCACGGAAAATCTGGGTGAACATGATCTTCGCATCTACCGAACCAACTACATCTCCTGCATCGGGGCACACGGCCACACTATCGGTCCCGAGCGAATGCGCTGGAAAGGCTGTATGGCTCCCCGCTGGAAAGTAACCCTTGAGACCATCGCCGACGGTAGCAGCCGCACCATCATGATGGGCGAAAACGTCGGTGGAATCTTCAATAACGAGCGTGGGCGTGATCTGGATGACGATGACGTCACCCGTGTCGAAGTTGGCTGGGCCTGGTCATGGGCTTGCGGAGGCCTCGGTCAGATACGCGGTAATATTCCCTACGACAACGCTCGTCTGGTCGATCCGATTCAGGGTTACGAGCCGGGAACGGTGGATGAAGTGTTCCAACAAACCATCCCCATGCTTGGCAACTCGATGCATTCCCCCACGCGTGGATTTGGCGCCATGCATCCGGCGGGCGTCAATGTGGGACTGGCCGATGGTTCGGTTCACATCCTGAATCGATCGATCCACTGGACCATTCTTTACCAATTGGCAGGTGCCGCCGATGGCGGCGTCCCATATGGATTCTGACAGAGGAAATAAGGGGTCAGAGCCGATCAAGAAGCCACGGCAGTGGCGAGCATACGTCAACAAGCCCCAGTCGAAAGCGGAAGTCGAGGCAATTCGGCACAGATTGCAAAAGGGAACACCGTTCGGCGGCAAACGCCGGGTCACCCAGGTTGCCGTCTGCCTGAAGCTGCAGCACACCCTTCGTCCGCGCAGGCGCGCCCGAAAATCGGCAAAATGAGTCTCGCCCCGGAAACTGATCTGCGTCCCCTTTCCTCATCTATTTGAGCTTTATCGCTCTTTATCCGAGCGACTTAGCGCGTATTCCTTCCGGTACCAACCACCTTTTCTTGTGAACTAACCCCGACTTGTGGCCCTTTTGGGAATTTTCGTCAAACCCTGCCAGTGCTCAACGCCAGTGGTGCGAAATCTGCTCCGCTCAAACGTCAACACAAATCAAGGTGCGAACGACGTACTTGCGGATTGCCCAGGGCGGCTTGTACCCGAAAATGCGACCGCTGACATGATGCCACCTCGTCAGCCTTTGAAGATTCTCGATTGGGAGATCCACAATGCCAAAATATAAGGTGTGCACTCATTACGGCCTGGAACCGGGTGCGACAAAGTCGGCAGGTTGGCTAAACCTCAGCGACGTTCACGAACGGGCCTACTACATTGAGGCGGTTCCATTCGTTACGGGTGCCCCGAGTCAATGGAGTACGTGGGGTGAATATCACGTCGAGGTGACCAGAGTTTGGCGCAGGCTCAGGGTCGTCACAAAACCCGACACCGACTATCCTGAGTCGATGAGCAGGAACGATATCTTTTGGACGGTAAAAAACATCGGCGACCGGGATGTGAACTACAAAGTGTATGTAGCCTGGTAGCAAGTCTATAAAGGTTGAACCATGAAAGTGTTCATTCAATACGGAAAAAATGGCGAGGTGGAATCAGTTGTGGTTCCGGAGACAGGCCTGGAAGGCGAATACGCAAACGTCAATGAGGAGGGGGAGGCCTCTCTGACTGAAGTTGACTTGCCTGATGTGACGCCCGAGATGTCCGATCATCAGCTTAGTCAGGTCGTCCTTAAGATCATGAACGAATTCGAATTCAACGAGCAGACGAAAGAACTGGTGAAACGTACGGATCCGGAAACCCCGCCGCAATAAGGACGCGGCTGGTGCGCTTTCCCCCGCTAACGCTTCGGGTTCTGACTGACTTGGATCCCCGACGTTTCTACAGAGCTGCGTCCGGTGTACCTATTCCTCCTTCAACGTGAGGTAGGCCAGGAAGCCGAAAACGATGAGGCCGATGAGCAAAACTATGGCGATGAGGGAATAGGCAATGTTCATGCTGTGGTGTCCGGATTGAGGGTGGATTCTTGCAAGGGATGGGGAAATCAACGCACTAAGCAAAGCGTGTGCCGCTGGCCCGAATCGCTGTCTGGCCCTGATCAAACTCCCAAAGATGAGACGGATACGCTCAGTCGGGCGCCGCTTTTAGCGCATCGTGAATCTCGCTCCGTCTTTTGTCCGAACACATCCTGCGTCTATTTTGCTGAATCAGGCCCATGCACTGACTCGATTTCTTTGGTCTGAGACGGTGGCGGGGTGCTGTGCTTACACGTCATTGAGATGGATTGGAAAATGTTCGCCGAAAATTCTCAAATGAGGCCCGCGTGGGAAACAGGCGGGGAACGCTGGCTCGATATTGCCGGTAGGCATCACCAAATCGAACCAGAAGTTCATGCTCTTCAAACAGGGCAATCAAATACAGCCCCGGTATCATCAGCAGCGTCAGAATGTATATCCCTAAATAATTGATAATTGACGAGATGCCAGTCATGCCAACAATGATGGTCAAATAGCGTGGATGGCGTACCAACTGGTAGATCCCCTGGCTGATCAATTGCTCGCTCGACTGCTCGTTCTTGAGCTCGGGCACTCCCACCAGGGTACGAAGCTTGAGCAACTTTCTGCACTGAACCTCCATCAGGGCCGAGACCCCGTAAATCAGAAACCCCACAACAATCAGGCACCAATACGTACCCAGGTCCTGGCCCATCAGTTGATGTCGCAAGAAAAACATCGCGACGCCAATCAGGATCATCATCCCAAAGCCGGTTGTGTAGGCCGCCACCATGCCGACACGACGCCAAAAATCAATAAACGGATGGATAATCCACCAAAACACAACAGCGCCGGGAAACGAAACGAGGCAGATCACCGCCAAAACGTATCTGACGGTGTCCGGATACTGGCCAAAGCCATAAATGGCGGCCGGGATGAGCACGACCAACCAGATAATCACTGCTACCAGGCGAATCTTCTCGACACTGGCCCGGCGATCGATAGGTGGTTCAGTCAATTCAATCGTTCCTGCATCCGTGGTCGGAGCATTTGCAACTTGCTATCCCGGTTCGCTGGCCAGTTCCCGAATTACCTCAACTGCCAGATCGACGTCCGCTTTGGTCGTCTCGAATTGCCCAATCGTCAAACGGATCAGGAACTGGCCGTTGTACGTCGTCTGGGTCAGATAAATTCGGCCGTCACGGTTGATCCTTTCGATTAGTTGCCGGGTCAATTCGTTGGCATCACAACCAGGCGGCGCGTAACGAAAGGTAAACAGCGAAAACATTGGCGGGGTGACGATCTCGAATCCGTCCAATTCGCCAATTGCAGCCGCCGCCTCGCCGGCCCATGCCACGTGATTGCGAATCCTCTGTTGCAATCCTTCGAGGCCGTATGCCCGCATCAGGAACCACAATTTCAACGCGCGAAAGCGCCGGCCCAGCGGGATGCACCATTCCGAATAGTTAACGACGTGGTCCTGTTCCAGCGTCTGCAAGTAGTCCGGCTTGATGGCCAGCGTCCGGATCTGGTGCTGTGGCTCGCGCAGGAATTGCACCGAACAATCAAAGTTGGCGCCGAGCCACTTGTGCGGATTAAAGACAATACTGTCCGCCCGTTCGATGCCGTTCCAGATGGAACGAAATTCCGGACAGATCATTGCCGATCCCGCCCACGCAGCATCCACGTGCGAATACATACCGTGTCGTTGGGCTACTTCAAGTATCTCGTCCAGCCGATCCGAGGCTCCGATGGATGTTCCACCAATGCATCCGATGACCCCGGCTGGCAACAGGCCAGCCGCCTTGTCGGATTCAATGGCTTCCTCCAGGGATGTGGCGCACATCGACCAATTCGCGTCCGTTTTTATCTTGACCAGGTTTTGTTGTCCAATTCCCGCCAACCGGACGGCCTTGTCGATCGATGAATGAGTCTGCTCTGAAGCATAGATCCGCAGCACAGGTTGGCCTGCCAGGCCTTGTTCGATTCCTTGCCAACTCAGTGCATGTTCACGCATCGTCAACACTGCAGACAGGGTTGCGGTGGTTGCCGTGTCCTGAATGACTCCGCCACAGGAAAACACTTCTGGAAGGCCCAGTGCCTGCCGCAACCAGTCAACGACGACCGTTTCCATTTCGGTTGCCGCCGGCGACGTCTGCCACAACATACATTGCGCCGAAATGGCGTTGGCCAGTTGTTCCGCGAGCATCGAAGCCGCGGCAGCATTGGAACTAAAATACGCAAAAAATCGCGGGTGTTGCCAATGCGTCATCGCGTCGGGAATCAACTCCACAAAATCATCAAAGATCTGTTGCAGGTCCTCGGGCTGTTGAGGCGGCGAAGTCGGCAAGCGACTTGCCACATCGCCGGGTTTGACGTTGGGGCGAACCGGTCGATCGCGCAGACTCGCGTGATACTCGGCCGCCCATTCCGCTGCCCTGGCGGACCACTCTGGCAGTTCTTCGTACTTCATGGCAATGTGATTGAACCAGGAAAACCGGAGGTCACTATCCACGGTTAATCCGATTTGAACAAGGGTGCGCACGCTGGTGGAACTGGTCAACCAAGGGGAACGGGTATTCGCCGTGGTCGGGGCCAGCCACGTGATCCGACAGGAACCCGTGTTACGCAAACTGCTGGGTTCCGAATCCACCTCTCCCAAGACTGGTAGAGTCGATTATCCCGGCGCGCCGAGGGGCGCTGGCTCGGCTGAGCTTGCCGAAGTCCGAAGCAGCGTTGAGGATTGACAACCTCTCGCCTCGTCCCTCTCCCCTCGCGCCGGTTCTGCCAGACAGGATTAACGGGATCGACCGAATTCGTCAGGAGCCCCGATTCCTGATTCGCATCGTCATTCAGGCACTGCTGGACCAGCCGAGGGCGTCCGGGAATGACGTAGCCGGATCTGCAATCATTCGGGCCAGCAAAAGCAGCACTCGCGAAGTGTTGCCACTCCGGCTACGTTCGCGTTTTCTCGTGCGAGGATCCCGAAATGTTACCACTTCGGCTACATTCACCTGCACTTAAAACTCGGGTACCGTGACTGCTTGCCCGTTGTCTTCGGGGCCAAGCTGCAAAATGTACGGCACTGCGACCGAGGCCCACTGTTGCGGGCCGGGATACGACGCGGCCCCCTCTGCGAAGCAACTCTCCAGCATGTCGGTGTGAATAACGCCTGGGTTCAATGCTACCGACGCCATTCCCGGCGGCAAATCATCCGCCAATCCGCGACTCAAACCTTCGATAGCCCACTTTGTGGTGCAATAGGCCGCTACATCGGAAGCGGTCGAGCGTCCCCAGTAGGAACTGAAATTCACAATCACGCCGCGTCCGCGCTGGATCATCGAGGGAACAAGGTGATAGATCGTGTTGTGAACGCCCTTGACGTTAACGTCGACGACACGCGAAAACTCATCGGGCGAGACTTGCCACAACGGTGCGTTCTTGTTGATCACCGCTGCACTGTTGATCAATAGGTCGGGAGGTCCGAATTCCCTCAGAGTCGCTTCTGCCCATTTTCCGACTTGCTGATGATCGGATACGTCGACAACCTGGAACCGGTTGGGCGGTGCAAACTGCCTTGACAATTCGGCAATTGCTTCTTGCATTCGCGCGCAACCGACTACCGTCAGACCAGCGTCGATGAAACCGTGCGTCATGGCCCGGCCCAGCCCCCGGCTGGC
>CAMYKF010000362.1 GCA_947258905.1 uncultured Pirellulaceae bacterium
CTCTCCAGAGCCGTCGATGCCGAACAGGGCCATTGGAAGCAGGGATCAAAAAGGCTCTAAATATTCAAACTGAGCAGATTTGCAGATCGCACGAGAAATGCAGGCGAACGAGGCCCTTCGTTCGCCAGGCAGCATTTCCGACAGGATGGTTGCAGATTATCTGCGTTTCAGCAATCAAATCACGGCGAATCCGACATCTGCTGAGCGAAGGGCCTCGCTCAGCTACACAAAAAGTGCTCACGCTGAGTAAGTAGCGACATACGGCAACCGGAGTTGAAGCCAGTGCCAATGAGTTGCCCGGAGCAGAGTCGCCGGCTACCGTTATTCATGACTCAGTTGCGGCAGCGTGTGCAATTGTCTGAGAAACGCCCGCATCGCCCGGGCCCGATGACTGAGCACTGACTTGACGGTGTCTCCCAGTTCCGCAAACGTCTGGTGGTATTCGGGCAGCTCGAAATACGGGTCGTATCCGAAACCGGCTTCGCCACGAGGCTCCAGAACGATGCGTCCGCCGCAAGTTCCTTCCACATCGATGACAGCGTTTCCCGCGGGGTTGGACAGGCTCATGTGACAGGTGTAATGTGCCGTGCGTTTTTCGGGCGGCACGTTGGCGAGCAGCTGCACGAGTTTGGCGTTATTGTCCGAGTCAGTTGCGTCGGGTCCGGCAAAGCGACTGGAGTAAACGCCGGGCCGGCCGTCGAGTGCGTCGACGGACAAACCGCTATCTTCTCCCATGACCCAGGCGTCCAGATGTCGGGCCTGGACCGTGGCTTTGAGCGCGGCATTTTCCGCAAACGTGCTTCCCGTCTCTTCGACTTCGAGCGCATTGTCAAAGTCGTCGAGGGTCAGAACCTGAATGGGCAGGCGTTCCAGCAACAACGCCAACTCGCGGCGTTTTTTCTGATTATGGGTGCCCAGCACGAGTTGAAAGATATCTGGCATAGCCATCTGGCGGTGTTTGGATTGTGAAGCGGTGCGGTCGGCATTTGTTGCCTTTTGGCAACGTGCCATCGAGTTTATCCGCTGAAATACGGAAAAAAAACGGGTTCCCCGCGACGGTATGCCCTTTGCAATTTTGCCCGGGCACCATGATACAACAGCTGATGTCCGACCGAGCTCACGATGCGGGAACCGCTTTTCCCGCAGGATTTCAGCTTGCGCAACGAGGTACGCCACAGACCGATTTGCCGTCGCTGGACTTTGAAACCGTGGTCATTCGTGACTGGAAGGAGTTGCGGCGGCGATTACCGCAATGGCAACGGCTGGTGGAGACGGCCATCGAGCCCAATGTCTGGTACGAGCCGCACGTCTTGTTGCCCGCTTTGGAACACCTGGCCAGTCGACACATGAGTGTGTTGGTAATCGAGGCGGCGGTGCGCGTCTGCCCTGACCAGCGGCGGGTCATGTGCGGGTTGTTTCCCCTGGAATCGAAAAGGTCCTTGCGGGGAGTGCCGGTTTCCACCGTGGAAATGTGGCAACATCCGCACTGTTTTCTGACGACTCCGTTGGTGCGTCGCGATGTGGCCGCACCCGTGATCGACGCGTTCGTGCAGTGGCATGCAGGGCAGAGAGCAAGGTTATTGCATATGCCTTCGCTGGGTTCGTCGGGTCCATTTGACAACCTGCTCGTTGAGTCCCTGCAGCAACACAACCTTCAACGGGTGGTGCGAGACAGGCACACCCGCGCCGTGGCCTTGCGACGCGAAACGGCTGGTGAACTATTGAAATCCGGCATGTCGCGAAAGCGACGGCACGAAATGAAGCGACGACTGCGGCAACTAGGCCAGCTGGGGCATGTTTCGACCGAGGTTTATGAGTCACTGACGGATCTTTACGAATGGACTGAGCAATTTCTGCGACTGGAATCCAGTGGCTGGAAAGGCCGGGCCCAAACCGCGATCGGCCAGTTGACTGATCAGCGGAACTTTTTTGAATCCATGATCCGTTCCGCAGCAGAAACCGGCCGGCTGGAAATGCTGCGACTGAAACTGGACGATCAAACCATCGCCATGAAGATCAACCTGCCGTCGGACGACGGGTTGTTTTGCTTCAAGATCGCTTATGACGAGCGATACGCAGCCTATTCGCCGGGCGTTTTGCTGGAACTGGAAACGATTCACTGGTTTCATGAGCAGCGCGACGAGTTGCGGTGGATGGACTCGTGTGCCACGGCCGGCCATCCCATGATCAATGCCCTATGGCCCGATCGGCGCAATATCGAGTCTGTGATTATTCCATCACGTCGGCGTGGTGCGACCCTGGCGGCCGCCATGATTCCGGCGCTACGAGCCGCCAAACAGGCTATTCGAAATTCCCTGATCAACCCGCTAACCCTTCTTCCCTGGAGAAAGCCATGATTGCCAAAGCACCGCAACCTGCCGATCGCCGCACCCTGATGGGCCGCCTGAGTCCCGGCGCGTTTGCCGTCAACTTCAATCGCAAACCGTTTGTGATTCAGCACCAGCTGGCGGATCACAACTTGTTCGATTTGCGGGCATTGGTCGAATTGTCGCGGCAATTACCGGCCGACAGTGTTGAATACAACTCGGGTGATCTGCCGGTTACACAGGATCCCGACAGCACGCCCATGAACGGGCTGTCGCCGGAGGAAACGATTCGTCGTATTCAGGACTGCCGCAGCTGGCTGGTGCTGAAAAATGTTGAGCAGCATCCCGCCTATCGCCACTTGCTGGACCAGTGTCTGGATGAAATTCAGAGCGTCACGGAAAAGATCGCTCCGGGAATGACGCAACGCGAGGGATTCATCTTTGTGTCGTCACCGGGCAGTGTGACGCCCTATCATATCGATCCGGAAAACAACTTTCTGCTGCAGATTCGCGGTCAAAAGCAAGTTCATTTGTACGATCCGCTGGATCGCGAAGTGATTAGCGAAAAGGCCATTGAGGATTTCTTTGCAGGCGGGCATCGCAATCTGAGTTTCCACGACGGGCTGCACGGACGCGGTTACTGGTTCAACCTGAAACCGGGCCAGGCCCTGCATTTCCCGGTGGTGGCTCCGCACTGGGTGCAAAACGGCGATGAAGTGTCGGTGTCCTTCAGCATCACGTTTCAAACGCAAGACTCGTTGCGTCGCCAGACCCTGCATCGGTTTAACCGGCGGTTGCGTCGCTGGGGTTTGAAACCGAGTCCCGTAGGTTTCAGTGACAGCCGGGACACTGCCAAATTCCATTTCGTAAACGCCATTCGGCAGACGACGCGTCTGTGGCGTCGGCAACCGACGTAGATCGGAACGTCCCCTCATTCAGTTCTCCCTCATCCGGGCTTCTACCGGCGCGCCGGGGGTCGCCGCGTTAGCGGCGGGTGAGGCGGAGGTATTTGAACTGGACGGGCTCTTCGCGGAATTTAGTGGCAAATTCTCGTGACCCTCCCGCCGGGAGGGTCGCCAATCCCGACCTGACGGGATGGCGGGGAGGGGCCACTCTCATATCAT
>CAMYKF010000363.1 GCA_947258905.1 uncultured Pirellulaceae bacterium
GATCGCCGATGTAGAAAAAGGAAAATGCCTGATCATCCATCATCGAAACACGGCAGCGGACGAAACCGAGGAAGTTCCACTCTATTATTTGGGTTGGTGTCACGGACCGAGCGGCACCGGTCGCCTGTTTATCAATCTCTCCAAATCGAAGCAAGATCGAGCCGAGTGGATGGATTACGCAATTCGAGGTGGCAGCGCGTTATTGGAAAGTGGGATTTCGGCCAAGCGTCAACCTGGTTTTTGGAACAACGTCGGCGTTTGCTGCGGTTCGGCCGGTGTAAGTTCGTATTCACTCGACCTTTTTCAAATCACACGTAATCCGAAACTAAAGGAGTTGTCGATTCGACTGGCAATGAATGCAGCGGAACGCGCTACGAAACACGAGTTGGATGACGGCAACGTCGGTTTGAGTTGGACTCATGCCGAACATCGAGTTCGCCCAGACTACGTTCACGCGCAGACGGGCCTTATGCAAGGCGCCGCCGGCATGGGCCTGTGGTTCATCAAACTTGATGCAGTTTTGCTGGAAGAGATTTTGACTTAGGTATGCCGGTGCATCCACTGCGCTAGTTCTACAATGCCACAATCTCACTTTGATTTGCAAAATTGCGAGTCAAACGGTCGCGACACTAGAGTTGCGTACTACCAACCGCCCGTTCCGGGTTCTCCCTTGTAGGGCCCGATAATTTCGTCGGTCACCCAACCGCCATAAAAACCGCCGGGTTGCTGACGGACGATTTCGTCGTCTACGACACATTCGACTTTGGCGGGATAGAACGACAGGTAATTCTGAATTGAGGCAAAGGGTTGTGACGGTGCTGCGTAGCTCCAGCCGACATTTTGGATTTTCTGGTCGCCCGACTCCAGCGACCAATAAGTCGCCGCGCCCTTCCATTCGCAAAACGAGCTACCCGAGGTTTTCGTCAGCAAATCCAAATTGACGTCGGCCGGTGGAATGTAAAACGTTGGTGGACTCGCTGTCTCCAAGACTCGAACGGACCTGGTCGACTTTGCAATCACAATGCCGCCCTGCCGAACAACAACTTCGCGCGAATCCTCGACACAAACCGGTGGTCGCGGATAATCCCAGACAGATTCTTGACCGTCAATCGGTTCAATCGCAAAACTGGGTCGTTTTTGTCCGATAAAGTTCCACATGGGTAGACAACCGCAAAAGAAAAAGTTCGTTAACCGCGGATCTCGTGCGCGCAAGGACAACGGAACAATTGCCATTCGCCGGCGCCATTAACTGGACATGCCCGCAATCGTATAGATGATTAATGCCGCTATTCCGGTGCACAAGGCATACGGTAGTTGCGTTCTGACGTGGTCGATATGGTCGGTGGCTGCCGCCATGGATGAAACGACCGTTGTATCGGAAACTGGCGAGCAGTGATCGCCGAAGATTCCACCACCCAGTACAGCCGCTACCACCAGTTCCTGGCTCAACTCCAGTTGCTGGCTGATGGGAATGGCGATCGCCAGCATGATGGCAAACGTTCCCCAGCTGGTTCCGGTCGAAAAAGCAATTCCACCGGCAATCAAAAACAGTAACGGCACAACCCAGCCTGTCGCAACATCTTCATTAACCAGCGAGGCCACCCACGACCCAGTCGACAGGCCTTCGTCTCCGCACAGCCCGCCAATGGCAAACGCTAACATCATCAAGAACGCCAGGGGTAACATTCCGGCAGCTCCTTGGAGTGATACGCTAACCAATTGCGGTAACTTCATTATGCCTTGCTGACGATACAGGCCCCAGGCAAAAATCATTGCCGTAAACACAGCCCAATAGACTGCGGTCGATCCCGAGCAGGCTCGCAATACATTCCAAAATGACGATTCCGTATCTTCCGGCAGGTTCGTCAGCCCTGTGTATGCCAATCCCGCCGGCAACATGGCAACCATCACCAAAACCGGCCAGACAAAATTGATGCTCCGTTTTGGCGTGCCCGGCTCAGCGGCCAAAGCCACGATTTCTTCTGCTACCAACGGGACCGCGCCGTCGCGGAGAATTTTTCCCGTCTCTTCAACACGACGTTGTGCCCTCTTCATCGGTCCAAAATCAAAGTCGGTCGCCAACAAAACAAACAGCAATATTAATGTCAGAATCGCGTAAAAATTGAAGACCACGGATCCTGCCAGCACGGATACTGGATCCTCGACACCCAAAATCGTTAATTGCGCCAATATAAAAGCACCCCAGCCGTTGAGTGGGATCAGGATACAAACCGGAGCAGAGCAGGAATCGCAGACATAGGCCAGTTTTTCACGCGACATTTTCAGGCGATCAAAAACCGGTCGGCTTACCGTGCCGGTAACCAGACACGACATGTTGGATTCTACGAAGATGCAGGTGCCAACAGCCATCGCCAGCAATCCTGCGCGACGACGACTGGCCAGGAGTCCACGTTGACTGGCCACATCGATGAATCCTTCCACTCCTCCGCTCCGCTGGACCAGGGCAATCAGCGAACCTACCAGTAAGCTGAATAGAATGACTCGTGTATTGTCGGCATCTGCAAAAACGTCCACGCAGGCCTGAAGAGTTGCCATTGTGCCCGTTAATAGCGACGCTTCAATGATCACGTAACCCATCCAGATTCCAGCTGCCAGGGAAATGAAGACTTGCCGAGTGACGATCGCGAGAACGATCGCCAGGATTGGCGGAACGATTGACCAGACTCCATATTCGTGCGGCAAAGTCCGACTCCTGTCAGGGACGCGGCGAGCCCGCCGCAAACACGTCGCGTCGCGCGATCAAACCAAACACACCGCCAGTGTGAATGAAAACGGGAACAGCCTCTGGCCGCAATCCATTTTCGCGAATTGAGGCCAGCATACCGGCCAACGCCTTGGACGTGTAGACAGGATCGAGTAGCAATCCGGCGTACTGGGCGCAAATCCCAATCAAATCGATTGCTTCAGGAGACGGTATTCCGTACCCCGCGCCCGTAAATCCATCAATCAGCTGGATGGGAGTCAATGACTCATCGATTTCCAAGTTAAACGTTGCGACCGTTTCCCGTTCCAGACGACGAATCGTTTTCTGAAAGTACTCGACACTGTCGCAAACCGGGACTCCAAACACGTTCCACGTCTGGCAATCGAACAACGCCTTGCCCAATATTAATCCCGCCTGGGTGCCACCTGAACCGGTCGCGCAATAAACATCGACGGGCGTTTCGGCACCTAGCTCTTCAACCAGTTCCCACATGCAACGAATAAACCCCCAACTTCCGTAAGGAACCGAAGCGCCCATGTCTACAAAAAACGGCGACCGCCCGGATCGATTTAATTCGTCGATTGCGGAATGAACGATTTCATCTCGGCGACCGTTGAATTCGTCCGATGGATGGAAGCTGATTTCGGCACCAAACAACTCGTCCAGAAGCAGGTTTCCGTCGGCCGAAGGCGCAGGATCATCGGATCGCAG
>CAMYKF010000364.1 GCA_947258905.1 uncultured Pirellulaceae bacterium
GTGTTGATCGTTGAGCGGATTGAGCTTCTTCAAATACTGCCGCTCTTCATCGGTGATCTCGATCAGCAACCTGCGCTCGATCAACTGATCAAAAATAATCTGCGTCGAGCTCATGGCCAGGTCAAACAGTTCGTCGCGCGTGGCCAGTGTGCGGACCATACCGCGTTGAGCATCCAGCCGCCGACCATGTTGCCGATAAACGTCGGCCAGCTGTTTTTCACGGACCACTTTCACGTCCAGCGGATGCTGCATGCGTGGCAGCTGGTGGTTGTTAGTGGTCAGCAAGATGGTGCCGTCGGACGCCTGACTGGTGAAAACGGCTTCCGAGATTTCGGTGGAAGCATTGTTGTTCCAGTCGTATCCATGCGACAGTGTGACGTAGGTACGTCGATCGTCGCCGGACATGATGATCGAGCATGATTCATGATTACCGAGCGGCTGTGCCACCGTGGCGAATCTTGGTGTAAATCCAATGGCCTCGCATTCAACCTGCAGCGGAACCATGGCGTCGCGGCCACGTTCAGGTAACTCCGTGAAATCGGCGACGTTGTGCGGCCCCGGCACTTCCACCGCAAAGTGCGGCATCAGGTTCAACCGGAACAGCTTCATGAAACACAGGATCACGAACACCACGATGTTGGGCGTGCCCCGCCACAACTCGCCCACCGTCATGCGTGGTACGTAGAGCTTGTAATACGGCTGTTGCATCAGGATTTAGCCCGAATCACCCTGGATTAGCCGTTTTCGCCGTTTTCGTCATTGTTCGCGGGGGCGGGCCGGTGGGCCAGCGCTGCAGACTGATCCAGCCGCGGGTGGCTGTCGCGGAGGTCTGCTGCCTTAATCCCTGAACCATCATTCATGCCATCCATGTGACGCAGCATTTCGAACAGCGCATAAATCGCCGCATCCACATCGCCGGTGTGACCCGATTCGGAAATCGTGTGCATGTTGCGAATCGGGAACCCGATCGAGGCCGAAGCGGAATCGATAGCGGCCAGCACAGCTGCCATGGCGTCGGTCCCGGTGTCGCGACCCGCCAATTCGTGCTGGACGGGAATCTCGTGATCACCCGAGACCTGAGCGATCATCGAATTGAGTGCCGCGCTGGTCACCGCACCGTGAGTCAATGTGTAGCCCTTTCCCATCTCCACGGGCTCGTAGCGCCGGTCGGCGATTCCGGGTGCTGCCACGAAATCGTGCGCGACGTCCACCGCAATGGTTACATCGGGCCGAAACTGCTCGGCCAGCACACGGCTGCCAAACCGGCCGATCTCTTCATGCGTGGCGATTGCGCCGAGAAACCGCACGTTGTTCAGTCCGCCCGATTCGGCCACCAGCCGCGCGATCTCGGCCGTGACAAAACAGCCCAGACCGTTGTCGAGATAGGCACCCGAGAATGTGTTGGGTGAAAATCCGTGCTCGATCTCACGGTCGTACAGGATCGGATCGCCTGGCCGGATTCCCAGAGCCTCAATCTGTTCCTTTTTCTTCTCGCCATGAATGTGCAATTCCAGGTAAATCATCTCGGTCTTGATCCCCTGGTCTCCGGTCCGCAATTTGGGATCGGCAAAGTGGATGGCACCCAGCGCTTCGATCGTGCCACCGCGCAGCACGCGCCATGATCCGGGCTGGTCCGGATCTTCGCTAAACAGTTTGACCTTGTGGCCGATCAGCGTCGTAGGCAGCATCGAGTCACTGTTGACCCAGATCTTGCCGTCATCGCCGATGCTGCGGACCTGCATGCGAATCTTGTCGGCATGCCCGATCACCATTACCGAAAAAGCATCGTCCCGATCGGGCGCCGTATCCAGCACAATGCCGGCGTTGCCGCGAAAGGAGTGGATCGCCCAGCTTTTGGGCATTAACGAACGCAAGTGCGGTTCCAGCACGCCGCGTGTCATGGAAGCTTCGAGTCCAATCGGGCTGGGCGCCGCCAAAATGCGTCGCATCAAATCGAAGCGCTCCTCGGACATCGGCTGCTGCCAGAGATGTGAATGGTCGGTCACGGAGTTAGCCTGAACGTTGAAGGGGTACGGGATGCCTTGCCACGCTGGGAAGCCGTCCCATTCTCTGAAAATCTGACGACCGGGCAAGGCAAGGCAAATAAGCGGCAATCGAGAGTGAAACCGGTCGAACGGTTCCCAAAAGGACCGCTCTATTTCGATTCGATGATATACGAAAACCGACGTCCAGGTTTTTATGATCTTGCGTTTCGTCTTGTCGGAGCCAGGTGATCCGATCGCCACCAGGCGGCGGACGAAACGCGAACGTATTCGACTCGCGCGGATTCCGCACGAAACCGATTCGCAAGTGCCCGGAACGGCTGAGCATGTCCTCGCCGTGGTATCCGTATTTCGCGGCGCTGAGTAATCGGGCCAATTGGTTCGATTGGGGATTTAGCTTCCCGCACGACGATTTTTGCATTTTTGCAGAAACAACCGGCAAAATGCCGGGTTTTATTTCAACTCACGAGAGGACCGGAAAAAGTCTGCCCCAAGGCTGTCCTCGGTGGGTTTTTCCAACGTGTTTCGTTGCAGGGATCCGCTGCTTTTCAGCCGGCCTCCACAATGTTGCCATTAAAATCTGGAGATAACGATGCGACTGAAACTTGTATTTTGCCTGCTTGTTGTTTTTGTTTTCAGCTTCGAGGCAATGCTTCAGGCCCAGCCTGGCCGAGGAGGTCGAGCTCGTATTTCCCGAACCGCACTGGCTCAGGTCGAGGCCGTCCAGAAGGAACTGGAGGTAACCGACGATCAATTGGCGGATCTCGAAGAATTGCGTGGCAATCGCCGACAAAGAGGTGAGGGCGAGGGTCGTGGTGAAGGCCGGCGACAGCGAGGCGAAGGCGGTGAAAAGGGAGCTGGCGAGGGCGGTGAAAAGGGTGGCGGCAAGGGCGAAGGTCGCGGGCAAGGTCGGCAACGTCGTCAGCGTGGCGAGGGCGGGGGTCCAGGTCAGGCCCGCACGATCGAACAGGTGCAAGCCGAAATTGACAGTCTTGCCGAAGTCCTGTTGCCCCAACAAATGACGCGGCTCGAGGAAATCTATATCCAGGCCCTGGGCGCCCGGGCGTTGCAGGATCCGGTGATCGCCAGCGAACTGGAAATCAGCGAGGACCAAATCGCTGAAATGCAGGAAATCCAGAACGCTGCCCGGGAACAGATGGCAGACATGCGCGAAAATACCGATCGCGAGCAAAGACGTGAACAAATGGCGGAAGTCAATTCCGAAACCAATGAAAGTCTGATGGCCGTGCTAACCGACGATCAGCAAAACAAGCTGGACGAGATGAAGGGTGAAGCGTTTGAATTGCCGGAAGACGCGTTACGCGGCGGTCGAGGTCGAGGTCGTCAACGTAGCGATTTCTAATACTCGATCTGGTCCAGTGCCTTGTTGGTTATCAGAAGGCTCTGCCGCGAGGAAACGTCTCTGAGTCCC
>CAMYKF010000365.1 GCA_947258905.1 uncultured Pirellulaceae bacterium
CGGAGGAGTACGACCGCGCGAGCAGCAAGTTCACCGGCAAGATTGGCAAGGTAACGATCACGCTGAAGTAAAAAAAACGTGGCTAGGCTTCCAGCCGCCTGGAAGCCACAGGCCCGTAGGGTCGACTCGATGAATCCCTCTTCACGAACATACGATCGAGGAAGTACTATTCGTCGATGAGGTAACGGTGTCCGTACGTTCGCGAACTCAGATCAGATACTGCACTTCACGACCGTGGCCAACCGGCGACGCAGGGAACTTTATAGACAAGCGACGGCGGTGCGGGTGGAGAATCTGAACAGAAAACTCTAATCTATGTCTATGTGAAGTTTATGACCGACGGGAGCAATGTAGAGTTTGTAGTTATGGGCCATGCTGGTCTTCGTTTTGGAAGATGAAAAATGGTGAAGCACTCGGTCCGCAAGGAATTGCGCGGCGTCCTGGTTTTTGTAGGCATCGTCTGGTGCGTATTTGTGGTGGGACTGGTATTGCCATTGAGCATCAATTCTTGCGGCGTTACACCGCGATCGATCATCGGACTGGTCGGCGTTCCGCTGATGCCGTTTCTTCATGCAGACTTAAAGCATCTGCTGAGCAACACTGTCCCACTCACGATCCTCCTTCTTCTCCTGGCCGGCTCAAAAGCGAATTCGTGGACGATCGTTGCTTTCATCGTATTCATGAGCGGCGCGATGTTGTGGCTATTCGGCCGTCCAGCAACTCACGTTGGTGCCAGTGGTTTGATCTTTGGTTTGATCGCATTCCTGCTTGCCTCTGGAATCCTGGAACGGAGAATCGTGCCATTGGTGATATCAATCGTTGTTGGGTTCCTCTATGGAGGTACTCTCCTATCGGGAATCGTACCCGATCTCGGGTCGCACATTTCCTGGGAAGGACACCTCTTTGGCGCCATTGCAGGCGGTTTGGCCGCCGGGTTGATGACCAGGCGGGGCGTGCAACCAGAGGACCACTCATCCTAGAGACCACCGTATTTCCAAACTCAGACCAACCTGATGAATCGTGCTCGCAATAACTCATACTTATTCTGAGACGGCTGAAAAACGACCCTTTTGCGAATAGCCGACGCTGGCTCAACGCCCCAATCACTGCCCTGGTCGGCCCCGGACAGCCAGGGCGAATTGTGCGGTTTTTCTTTCCCCTCAAAAGGAACCTTTGTTAGCTGGTTTGAACGCTCCCAAGTTCTGGAGCGTAAACCGAGGATTAACAGGAATCGAGCATTTCCGATCGGGACTCATTTGGGTTGACAATCAACCCGATGAGCTTGGCAATTACAAATGAATACAGTATTTGGGCTAATCAATTTGAAGATTGCCATTTATTTTTTGTCGCAGCCATGCTCGCGCGAATGCCCACATATACTGCGCTTTACGCGGTGAGATCCCCATACTGGCAGCGGCTTTTTCATTGCTAAGTCCTGCAAAAAATCTGAGCTTGACTAACTTCGCCGATTCAGCGTCTGCTTCTTCCAATTGGGAAAGCGCTGCATCGAGGTCTAGTAATTCATCCGCGTCACACGTGTCGGCAGTCACGCTTGGGTCGAGTTCGACGCGCTGGCGGTCGCCACCTCGTTTCGCTGTTTTGCGCTTTCGTGCGTGATCGATCAATATCCGCCGCATCGCTTCGGCGGCGGCCGAAAAAAAATGTCCGCGGCTCTGCCATTGCTGATCGTTTTCAGACCCTCCGAGTCGCACGTAGGCTTCGTGAACCAAGGCGGTCGCCTGCAACGAATGGTCTTGAAATTCCCCTGCCAGTTTAATCGCAGCCATGCGTCTTAATTCTTTGTAGACCAGCGGAAATAGCCGATCGATACCCGTCTCATCGCCAGCATCAATCTTCAGCAGAAGTGTTGTAACGTCATGCATAGATGTCTTATCACTTTGTCTAGTGATACGGTTCAATCCAATTTGGAAGTTGAATGTGTGTTTTACCTTATTTCGACAGAGCGAAATACGACATGTCGCGTTCGCGCCGAACTAAAAGGAATGCTTCGCTCCGCCTGGCAATTTGCAAAAAACGAAAACGATTGGTCCCCCACTCAAAACCAGTTTACGTTGCCTCTCAGAAGAATTGTTTGCAAATCCTCGCCAAAAGAAGTAAACCATTAGTTGAAACCGTTCGCTTGGGCGATAATGCTTTGCATTCCAAGATACGTACACAACTAGACTGGAACTAGAGGCAATTCGATTTGTTGTAGCGTCGAATCGTCAGTTTTTGCTTGCCAAAACGGCGCCACGAACGTTATACGCGAGTGCAGCAGGCAACATACTCCGTTTCATCCTAGATCGGGATCCTTCCCATGTCCCAACTTCCACCCGACGAACAAGCGATTTTTGAACAGGCCTTAAAGATTCCGTCACTGGAAGAACAGGCCAAATTCGTGGCAAAAACGTGTGGCGAAGATTTGCAAATGCTCAAGCGGATTCGAGACCGCTTGCGGGCGTCCGACGGCGCTAAAGAAATAACGTTGGATTCACCCGTTATCGGCGGCCTCGATGTCACCCAGGATTCTGATTTTACGACTGCCGAATCCAGTCAACCCGAGTTCGCGGTGACGCCAGGCACGATCGTCGCCGGACGCTACAAGCTGTTGGAAACCATCGGCGAAGGCGGGATGGGTTCGGTCTGGCTGGCTCAACAATCCGAACCGGTGAAACGTAAAGTCGCCATCAAACTGATCAAGCCGGGGATGGATTCGCGACAAGTCCTGGCTCGGTTTGACGCCGAACGACAAGCCCTGGCGTTGATGGACCATCCGGGGATTGCCAAGGTGTTCGACGGTGGATTGACCGATCAGGGCCGTCCTTTTTTTGCCATGGAGTACGTCCAGGGTGCGCCGCTGACCGAATATTGCGATCAAGCCAGATTGTCGGTGCGGGAAAGACTGGAACTGTTTGTTGTCATTTGCCAGGCCGTTCAACACGCGCATCAAAAAGGAATCATCCATCGCGACCTGAAACCCTCGAATATCATCGTCCGCAAGGTAGACGGAAAAGCGGTCGCCAAGGTGATTGACTTTGGGTTGGCCAAAGCCATGCATCAACCGTTGACCGAACAGACTCTCCATACCGCGCACGGGATGGTGGTGGGCACGCCGTTGTACATGAGCCCGGAACAGGCGTTGTCGGAAAACCTGGATATCGATACCCGGGCCGACATCTATTCCCTGGGCGTGTTGTTGTACGAACTGTTGACGGGCACCACCCCGTTGACGCGCGCAAAGATCAAAGAAGTGGTCGCGACTGAGATTGTGCGTTTGATTCGAGAGTTTGAACCTCCCAAACCGAGTACCCGCTTGAGCAGCAGTGAGAGCTTGCCCAGCGTCGCCGCCATGCGCAGTATCGATCCGGCTCATCTGAAACGCAATGTTTCCGGCGATTTGGACTGGGTGGTGATGAAGGCCCTCGAAAAAGA
>CAMYKF010000366.1 GCA_947258905.1 uncultured Pirellulaceae bacterium
GAGAAAAAGGGGACAGGTCCAATTTTCAAAAGGCAGAAACGGGGAGGCAGAAACGGGGTCAGGCTACTTATTTGACGGGTCTGGAATTCGGCATCGATTGCCGGAATGCTCCGACGTTCATGAGCCTCCGACGCCGACGACCCTGTTCCTCCTTTATTTCCTCGTACCGTCTCCGGGTCCATCCAGCGAAGCTTAAGTGGGGAAAGTCGTTCCGCAAGTCGCAGTTGCCACAGCTCAAAAAGCTCAGGAACAGGGAATCGCCGACCCTTCAAAAACTGCGGCGGAACTGTTATCGCAGGCCACCAGCACCATTCGCCGAGCAAGGGAGTCAGTCGATTTGCTGATGAGTGGAGGGATGATCGCTGACCCGGACGCAACCGGGCAGTTGAAATAATCAATCCCGACCGAACGAAATCTCGACGACCAATCACAGCCTCGAATCGTCTGGACAGGTGTGCGAATTTGTCACAGTTGGGTTCGGATTTTCTGAGAAAAAGCGAATTTCCAATTGACCGTGCATTATCGGGCGGGCGGAACAGAATTTGCGTTACCGGGGTCGTCTGAATGCGTTTGAGCGCAAATGCCTGGCTTTTGCGATTTCGAAGCCTTCACAACGATCCGAGTACAGCAGATTTATTGAGGCATAGGCTATGAAGGCGTCGATCCGGAAACTCGCGAAAGGTTGCTCGATCGATGGCTTTCTGTCCGCACTGAGTCGCGAGTCTGAAGTATATGCCCTGGAACCGGGTGAGCGTGGGCAGTTTCACCTGGTGCGAACTGATCGTTGGGATGCGGAAAAACACGTGCTGGGTTCGTTTCGACAGGTCGAACCCCTGAAGTCGGTGCTGGTTCCACCGCGTGAACATTTCGGATCCATCCTGGAATCGCAAGACAAACGCCAGGTTGATCGTGCACCGATCCCCAAACGCATTGTGATCGGCGTGAAGAATTGTGACCTGGCCGGGCTGAAGATCCAGGACCATGTGTTTCTTGGACTCACGCCTGAGGATTCCGCCTACGCCGAGCTTCGGGAAAAAACCATCCTGGTTACCTGTGATTGTACGGATTGTCTGGACGTTTGTTTTTGCCCGGTTGTTGGGCAAAGGCCTTATGCCGAGGAAGGATTCGACATCAACATCTCGCCGTTATCGAATGAGTACCTGATTGAGGCGGGCAGCAAAAAAGGCGAGCAATTACTCGAAAGCGTCAATGAGCTGTTAGTCCCGGCAGATGATCTGCTGTTAGTCGAACGCGATCAATGCCGGGAGAAGATGTTGAACCGCTTGGTCGAACAGGCGCACCAACATGGCCTTGAGCCGGACATGGACCTGGAGGCCGCCATTTCGGGAGCCGCTAACTCGACCCTGTGGAATGACTTTGCTGCAGATTGTGTTGAATGCGGAGCATGCAATTTTGTGTGTTGCACTTGTCACTGTTTTCAACTGGCGGACGGGACTACCAACGGCCAACCGGCCCGGGGCAAACAATGGGACTCATGCCTGTTGATGAATTTTGCCCGGGTCGCTGGCGGAGCCAATCCTCGTGCCGGTCGCGCAGCCCGTCTGCGAAATCGATTTCAAAAAAAGTTCTGTTATTTTCCGAACGAAATGCAAACTTACGCGTGCGACGGATGCGGTCGGTGCACCGAAGTCTGTATTGGAAACATTGACATTCGCGCAGTATTGAAAAGGGCGGCGGATGAAACCGAATCTGTACATGCCGATCAAGGCGACGATTGAACATATCGTCGAAGAGACACCGGCGATCAAGACTTTTGGCCTGCGCCCACAGGAACCGATTGTGTTCCAGGCCGGTCAGTTTGTCGAGTTAACGGTGCCGGGGCTTGGCGAGGCTCCATTCACGCCGTCATCTTCACCGGCGATCACTTCAGAAATGGAAATCACCATCATGCGTGTGGGCCGGGTCACCGATGCGCTGCACGACATGAAGGCAGGAGACACTCTGGGTATCCGCGGACCCTACGGAACCGCTTATCCGATCGAACAGTTTCGCGGTCGTGAGATTTTGATCGTTGGAGGTGGTTGCGGGGTGGGTCCACTGCGATCACTCTTATTTGCTTTGTTCGACGACATCGATCATTTTCCGGGGATTATTGTGCGCATGGGGGCCAAAAGCCCTCAAGACCTGGTATTCCGGGAGGCCGCTGCCAATCGCTGGGGAGAAAGGGGCGACAAAGTCGACGTGCTGTTCTCGGTGGACCATGCCGAACCGGGCTGGACCGGCCCCGTGGGTGTGGTGACGAAAATCCTCGATCCAAAGTACACCGATTGCAATCCGCAACAAGGCGTTGCGGTGATGTGCGGCTCACCCATGATGATGAAGTACGTCTCCGGGAGCTTGCTAGAGCGAGGATATGCGCCTGAGGACATTTACCTGTCCCTCGAACGAAACATGAGTTGCGGTGTGGGAAAATGTGGGCACTGCCGTATGGGTCAATACCACGTTTGTTACGACGGACCTGTGTTTTCCTATGCGCAACTACAGGCCTTACCGGAATCCTGGGACTGACAATCATGAGCAAAAAAAGCATGGTTCTGGATCTGACAAAGTGTGAAGGTTGCGAAGCCTGCACGGTCGATTGTGGCTACTTCTATTCAGACGAAAAAGACCAGGGAATTCAGACACTCAAGGAACGTGCCACGTTTATGGTTGTGTGTCGCCGCTGCGAACATGCCAGTTGCGTCGTTTCCTGCCCTTACGATGCCCTGGAACGACAGCACGACGGGACCATTAAACGATTCAACCTTCGCTGCGTGAGTTGCAAACTCTGCACGCAGGGTTGCCCGTTTGGCACGATTTATCCGGAAATGGTTGGTTTTTATCAAACTCCGTGTGACTACTGCCTTGAGCGCACGACGGACGAACCACCCTGCGTATCGGGCTGCGTAAAAAATGCGATTGAATATCGCGAGGTGAAAACGGAAGAGCCGGACTTGCATATCATCGATGAACACTTTGCCGTCATCGCACCGAAGTGGGAAAAGGAGCAAGTGTGAGTTCGATCGTGCAGTTCCTGTTTTTTCCCGGGCTGCTTTTCACCGCGGCAGCAGGCCTGCTGGTCAGTTGGTACGACCGCAAGCTGACGGCGAGAGTGCAAATGCGGAAAGGCCCGCCGTTGTTGCAACCGGTTTTCGATATCGCCAAGTTGATGATCAAGGAGACCTGTGTTCCCTCAGGTAGCCCGACCTGGCTATTTCTTTCGGCTCCGTTGGTCGGGCTGGCCGGCGTTTCGCTCGCCTCCATGATCCTCTGTCAGGCGATGTGGGACCCGGGTGTCACGCTCGGGGGCGATTTGATTGTCGTGATGTATTTGTTGGCGCTGCCGTCTCTGTCCATGATCCTGGGCGCCTTTGCGTCGCAAAACCCGCTGGCTTCGCTGGGCGGCAGTCGCGAGATGAAACTGGT
>CAMYKF010000367.1 GCA_947258905.1 uncultured Pirellulaceae bacterium
ACGTCTTGATATACTCCTTCGCCTCGCCGGTCAGGAAATTGAGATTGCTATCGTCGACATACACGTTGGTGCGAACGGCGCTGCCAGACATTTTTTGGCAGTCCATACAATTACAGATGGCGACCTTTTCCGGATCGACGTCAGCTTCGTAGGTAATCTCGCCACAGTAGCACGCGCCGTCAATTTTCATCATCAGTCTCCGATCACAGGTTGTTCCATCGTTCGTTCCGGTAGCCACGTCCGTGTTTTCTGGTTCACGAATCGGTTCGCGGTTTTGCAGTGCCGGATCGCGGCCG
Organism: uncultured Pirellulaceae bacterium; assembly: GCA_947258905.1. Lineage (GTDB taxonomy): Bacteria > Planctomycetota > Planctomycetia > Pirellulales > Pirellulaceae > CAJQPP01. The sequence goes on from CAMYKF010000367.1 coordinate 297, forward strand.
CTGCCACGGCCAGTGACCATACATTTCCAGTACCATCGTCCAGCCAAGGGTCGTGCGAATCGCAATCATGATGGCCAGAAAGGCGATCGCCTCGGCGGTGGGCTCCAGGGTAATCGTCTTGATGATGGTGGCGGCGACCAGCACTTCCAGTCCGATCAAGACGGTGCGTCCCAGCGCCTTGCGGTATTCGCGCACGGCCGGTTTGCGCCCTTCTTCAAGCCACTGGCGCAAGCACTTGAACGAAGCGTACAGAAACCCGGCAATCAGCGCTATCGCGCCGATGATTTCCAGCCAGCGGGCGATCAGCTGCAAGGCCTGCAGGACCTGTTCAGGCATCGCCGGCCTCCTTTGCATGCTGGTTCGATGCATCGTCGATGTTGGGCTCTTCTTCTGGTGAGGGCTGCCAGGGCCAGCGGCCTTCAACTTCCAGGGCCAGCGTCCAACTGAGCGCGGTTCGGACGACGACCAGAAACGCCAGCGTGCCTAACGACAAAAAGGTCGGTTCCGTCGTAATGGTATCGATCACGTCGGCCAGCACGAGGATTTCCAGGCCCAGCGTCAGCGCGCCGCCCAAATCCATCTTGAACGATTGAAAATCCTTCTCCGGCCCAGCCTCGCGGAAACGAACCGCGTAACGGCCAGCCGCCACGGCAAATCCGCCGACGATGACGGCAACGGCAATCAGGCTAAGCCCGTGCCCCGCGTACTCCAGATATTCGAGGATCTGTTCGGTTACCACACGTAGCCCGTCGACGGATTCAGTGGACAATCACTGCTATTGTAGCCTGGGTTGGGTCAGACACTTCCCAGACGCGCGATAATGGCGTCTCCGATCCGGTCCGGATACTCGATCGACGGCCAATGGCCGCAATCGGGATATTTGTACAGGTCGGTCACCGGCCGGTTTTCCTTCACCCGGTCGGCCATGGCGATCACCGCCACCGGATCTTGTTCACCCCAGATCAACGTCATGGGCGCTTTCTTGAACTCAAAGAAAGTTCGCGACCAGCGGTTGAAGTCTTCCTTGCGTTCCTTCAGGTAGTGAACGATTCCGCCGATAGTGCGACTGCCTTGATTGCAGTAAATCTGGTGCGCCTGGCAGGTGACGAGCTCGTCGAAATCGTCGCGTGCCCTCGATTCCTTCGAGTAACTCTCCGGGAATATATTGTAAATGTCCTGCCAGGCCATGTCCTCCGGCAGGGCGGTCGACGGCATTGCCAGCGCCTTTTCCTGGAAATCGGTTAGTGCGACCATGTCCACCAGGGTCGAGCCGTCAAGCAGAATCGCGTGCCGGATACGGAAAGGTGTGCGGCCTTCTTCAAAGCGGGCCATCAGTTCCAGACCGACGGTCTGCCCCATATCGTGCGCGACCAGAATAATCGACTTCAGGCCCAGATGATCGGCAAGCGCGTCATAGATGTCAGCCTGACGCATCAAAGTGAAATTGGATTGGTAGTCGCCGTCCATGGGTTTCTCGCTCAGACCGAAACCGCGCATATCCATCACCACTGTCCGGGTGTCCGAGCCAATGCGCTCGACCACGCCCTGAAAGTCCCAGGAAGACCCGGGATATCCGTGTACGATAAAAACCGCGTCATCCGTTTTCGGCCCCTGATCGTGATACCAGATCTGCCCACCCAGGAGTTCGACGGTTTCACCCTCACCGCGCCATTTCGCCAGCTTTTCAGGGATCGGCGGGATGGAATTTTGGTTCATTTCGTTTTCCTATTATTAAGATTTCTACGGAAAAAAGCTGTTTTGTGATTCAGGGGCAGCAAACAGCGAGCTAGCCCGGAAAAAGACAAACTCCTGACAACGAGAGCTGATTCTACACTGCCTGCGTGACCCGCCAAACAGGGAATACCAAGCCCGGTGTGCCCTGATCGTTTTGTCACAGATTGGATTCTTGACGAGATTGGTCGCGCTGGTGCGCGTCAACGCACACGACAGCATTGGGTACGACTCCCGAATTGCCTTGCCGCCAAACGAATCCGAAAAATCGATACAATTGCCAAAGTTTGACACAGACATGTTCCGACAATTCTTGAATGGATGCGTCATCCATGCGAGTAGATGGTCTGCGCACCGAAGCGGGGGGTTCCGTGTACCGCACGATGTTTGTGAGAGCGATTTTTGCGATCGTTCTGGCGCATGCGCTGCCAACGCTTGTCGTTTGCCAGCAAGCTTACGACTCCAATGCTTCATATCCAATGTTATGGCAGTCTGATGACGATTCCAATCAGCTGACCGAGTTGTCATCCGTAGAGCGAGCCACCGAGGACCGGCTGGCCGAACTGGAAGAAAAAGTAGCAGCGCTGGAGAAGGCACCGGAAGGGCCCAACAACCGTGCGGTTTTTCCCAACCTGGCCAGGGATTCCCAGTTCATCCTGCAGACCGAGGACGGTGACTTCAAGCTGGAAGTGGACGGGTTGTTGCTGTTCCGATACGAACTCGCCCATCAAACGGATGACGGCACGGGCTTTTCAAATACCAACAACAACTTTAACCGCGTCGGCGGCAAGTTGAACTTTCGGGGGCATGTCTGGCGCGATTGGTCGTACTGGTTACGACTGAATGCGGACGGCGACGTCGTGTTTGCTGATAGCGCGGTGGTCGTTTATCACATCAACAAAGACTTGAACATTGCAGCCGGCCAGTTTCCGAGTTTGCTGGACCGCGAACAGTCGACCGTCCTGGAAGCGCTTCAATTCCAGGATGCCTCGCCTACCAACTCGATCTTTGATCCGACGGCCTTTCAGGGTGTGCAGATTACCCGACATTGGGACAAGTGGGTGTGGCGGGGCCTTGTGAATGACGGAATTCTTGCGGTGAGCGATACGATTGGGAATTCATCCAACGCCGACTACGGTCTCTCTACCCAGCTGTTGTGGCTGGCCGTCGGCTGTGGCGACGACGGTCCGATGACGACCGATGGCGGGATCGACGACGGCGCCATCCCGGACGTCGCGCTGCCGCCGGTGCCAGCATGCCAACCCAGCATCGAGCCGATTGGCTGCCAGAGCGACGATGAATGCGCACCGGACGCATGCCTCGCCGATCGGTTGGCTGGCGCCGACCTCGATCCCCTCACGCAGCGTTGCGGCCCGGTTGGAGCCGGTGGAGC
>CAMYKF010000368.1 GCA_947258905.1 uncultured Pirellulaceae bacterium
CGCGACCTGCAACCCCGAAGTTACCCAGGGCGTTGCCCTGGGCTGACTTAACAACGGCCCTGCAGGCCTGTTCAACTGCTGTGGGCTGACGCGACAACGGCCCTGCAGGCCTGTTCAACTGAGTTGGGCTGAAGCGACAATGTTGCAGGCCTGCTCCAGGCCCAACGGGCCGTTCCTGTGTCAGCCTGGGGCGAAGCCCCAGGACAACCGGCATTAACGCGACATGCAACCCCGACGGGGTGGCTCTAACGAAGAGGTCATGCGGCCGTTGGGCATATTCCAATCGGTTGGATGCCTCGGGGAAAGGCCGATGCGAAGCACCCGGCAGCTACGAAAAAAGTTCGGTTCAGTCAAAGTATTCGTCGTTCGGATCAAAAGCCGGAATGGGCACGTTGAGAATCTTCATGCGGCCAATGGCCCGGTGACGGCAACCCGGCTTGATCAGCGCCGCGCTGCCGGGCGATACATCGAATAACTGGCCATCGAGTTCCAGTTGACCGCTGCCTTCCAGCACGTAATACAACTCGGTCATCGTTTTGTGATAATGGGTCCGCGCATCGTGATCGACATCCACCACATGCAGCGAGGCGATCTGGTCGGGATCTTCGGTAAACGCGCGACGCGTCAAGCCGCAAGGGCAGGGGACCCGGTCGATGGAATTAATGTCGACGAATTCAAACCGGCTGGTATCGAGACTTTCTTCCGGCATCGTGTTGTACCTTTACTTCCCAATTCATGATTTACCATACATTATTCACAATTTCAGTAGTTGCAAAAAGCCGGCGATTTGAATTGAGCCGAAGGCGCTAGCCTCGGGTTTCTCGGGAAAAATTCGTTTGAAAGACCCGACGCCAGCGCGTTCGGCTCAGTTATTGGATCTACTGAATTTGATCAGGCTTGTCGGCACGCGGCTTCATCGAGCCGCCGGAATTGTGAACCATGAAGAATGAATTGTGAACCAGCAGGCGACAATAGCCCGACGCGCGAGCGAGGGATGAGCGCAACGATTTATGCGGTGGGCTAAGACAACCCGTCCTCGCTTGCGCGTCGGCCTTGTTGTGGCTTCTGCGAACCCGGGCAAAAAAACTTTTTGCAAAATAGTTGACAACGGGTTCGCAAACGCCTACCGTACTAGAACGCTATTACACCATGACCTGCGAGTCGGGCAAGATGTTTTTTCAGATTGATTCCACCAACGGCATTCCGGTTTACGAGCAAGTCGCCCGTCAGGTGACCTTTGCCGTGGCCAACGGCGCGTTGCAAAGCGGCGAACTGGTGCCCTCGGTGCGGCAACTGGCCCGTGAACTGGCCATCAATCCCAACACAGTGGCCCGTGCCTATCGGCAACTGCAGGACCAAAACATTCTGGAATCACGACGCGGGACAGGGATGGTGATTGCCAACGGAGCGCGTCCGATTTGCAAGACCGAACGCACTCGTATCCTGCGCGAACGCATCGGGTACGTCATCGATGAGGCGCTGCAGAGCCAGCTGACCAAAGAAGAGATTCAGAAACTTTTCCAGTCCGAACTGGGCAAGAAACGGGGGAAGTAATGCAACCGGTCATCAAGTTTGACAATGTGACCAAACGTTTTGGGAAACAGACAGCCGTCGACGGCGTGAGTTTCGAAGTGCCTCGAGGAGTGGTATTTGCCCTGCTGGGCGAGAACGGGGCCGGAAAGACAACTTCGATTCGCACGCTGTTGGGGCTGGAAACACCCTCTTCCGGTTCCACCACTGTTCTGGGCCTGGACAGTCGCCGTCAGGGCATCGACATCCGCCGCCGCGTCGGCTACGTGCCCGAGCAACCGGCGCTCTATGAATGGATGACGGTCAGCGAAATCGGCTGGTTCACGGCGGGCTTTTATCCCGAGGGATTCCTGCCGCGGTACTACGAACTGGTTGAAGAGTTCGATTTGCCGCTAAAGAAGAAGATCCGCACGCTGTCCAAGGGGATGAAGGCCAAGGTCACGTTGGCGCTGGCCATGGCGCATACGCCGGAGTTGCTGATTCTCGACGAACCGACGTCGGGACTCGATACGCTGGTGCGCCGCAGTTTTCTGGAAAGCATGGTCGATGTGGCTGCCGACGGCCGCACGGTTTTGTTGTCCAGCCACCAGATTCCCGAAGTCGAACGCGTGGCCGACATTGTGGCCATTATGAACGAAGGCAAGTTGCTGGTCTGTGAACCGCTCGAGCAACTCAAGTCACGTTTGGAACAGTGGACGATCTCGCTGGACGCCGGAGCAACTCAGTTGCCGGAAACCGATCTGACGATTCTGGTACAGGAACAAACCGGGCGTCAGGTCAAGATCACCGTCACCCAGCCGGAGCCCGAATCCCTGTGGCGGTTGCGTGACCATCCGGCGATCGCCGAGATCGATGTACACGTACCGTCGCTGGAAGAAATCTTCATCACGTACATCAAGGGAACAGATAAACCGGAAACCAGTCCTGCTCCCGCCAGTGAGGAGATCCGTCAGGTCGATCCATGAATCAGGCAGTCACCCAATCTGTTGGCATGCGACGCATCGCGTGGAAAGAATTTCGGCAATTGCTGCCGATCGCTCTCGCGTTTGGCGTGACCGCAGTCCTCATGTCCGTGGTGATTTCCCAGGCGAATCCAACTCGATCCGGACAACCATTCCATGCCTTCCTGGGCAGCCTGTGGCTGTCGCTGTTCGGCGTGTTGTGCGGCTCGATCCTGTTTGCATCGGAAAAGGAAAATCAAACTTTTTCGAACCTGCGATTTCTGCCCATCACCTGGGATCGCGTGTTGCTGGGCAAATTGCTGGGAGCCGTCGGATTTCTGCTGTTGGTTCCCGGGCTGATTCTGGCCATTAACGGTATGAGGTGGCTGGGCGTACCGGTCTTGAAAGCGACGACGTGGCCCGAGGCCCTGACGTTGCTCTCGGGAACCGCATTGTATTTCTCGGTCGGCTTGCTGTTTTCCCTTGTCTGCCAACGCGTGCTGGTTGCTGCGGTGCTGGCGATTACTGTGGGCTCGATGATTGATGGATGGCTGATTTGGATCGGTTCGGACTCCGGAACCGACTTTATGAGTCTCGACCCCTACACGGCGATGATGGGCTGGCGGTTTCTGGTCGCGCTGGTGATGCTGCTGGCCGCCATTCCACTCAGTCGCCGCTGGTGGCTGGGAGCGTCGACGGAAACGCATCGCCAGCGCACCGCAACGCGGGCCGAGTCCCGCGATCGTGAACACCCGGTAACCAGTCTGCGCGACAGCGGGCGTCCGGCATTGAACCTGTTGTGGCAGACCGTGCTTCATAGTTTCATTCCCTTGCTGGTTGTCGCGGCGGTGGTGCTGTTGCCCTGTATCGCGATCGCAATTGCTGCGCCGCAAGGTCGCGCCGCCATCGAATGGGTGCCGCTGCTGGACGCCATCGCGGTTG
>CAMYKF010000369.1 GCA_947258905.1 uncultured Pirellulaceae bacterium
AGCTGCTCACGGAGCGTGTGAATGACTGCACTGCCTTTTTGATAGGTTATAGGGTCGAACATCACATCGTCGTTTTTCGGGTCCGCGAGGACGTTAAAAAGCCCGTGGTGTTGTGTTTTGAAACTCGAGGCGTACGCAAAATAGACAGAGGCATCTTCGCGAATTTTCCTTAGATAATCCTCACGACCATACATTTTCTCGCGATAGGCGGCTTCCATGTAGCTTGCAAAACCCTCGTTCAGCCAAAGCTCCGCCCAGTTGCGGCACGTCACCAGGTTGCCAAACCATGAATGAGCCAGCTCGTGTGAGACAAGGTCTTCTACAAGCCCTTCGCCAAATTTGAATCTTGCCATCATGATTTCGGAATCCGCCATTGTCGTAGCCGTTATGTTTTCCATGCCGCCAAACTGAAAATCGGCAACAATAGTCTGGTCATATTTATTGTAGGGGAAGTCGATTCCGGTGAGGTTTTCGAAGATTCGAAACATATCCTTTGTTTTCCCGTAGGCTTTCGGGACGATCGCTTTTTGACCCGGGTATACATAAAACCCGAGGGGAATTCCTCTGTAGGAATCGCTCACCTTTTCATATTTGCCAACTACAAACGATGTCAGATATAGCGAATGCGGAACCGGCATTTTGTAATGGAATGTTGTCGTATTGTTTGGGTTATCAGTTTTGCTCACCAGTTCTCCGTTGCCGATAACCGTTTCGCCCTTTTGTACCGTAATAAACTTTTCCGTAGTCGCTTTATCATCCGGGAAATCAAAGGAAGGCAGCCAATGATGTGTTTCTTCAGATTCGCCCTGCGTCCAGATTTGGGAGGAATGTACTGTTTTTCTACGCTCGCGGCGGGCCTTGACGAAATAAATTCCTTTTTTTGGAACTGCCGAATATTTTAGCCTCAAAGAAATCTTGTCGTCCGCTCCGTAAGTTGAATCCAACGTGATTGAAATCCTGTCTTTTAGAACCTTGTACGCCAGTGCTTCGCCCGAGTTTTCATTCGTTACCGTGTCAAACTTAATATTTGTCGCGTCAAGGTCAACGACTCGAAATCCATTTCCGAGCGGTTTTAAAATAATGGTTGAATCGCCATAAACCGTTTTCTTCGAACGATCAAAGCTGAGACGCATGACATAATGCTGAACGTCATAAGTCCGCTCTCGATTGAAGTTTTTATTCTCGCCCCGTGCAACCGGAGTGAAGATTAATGCCAATAAAAAAGAAAGTGCTAAGAGAAGTTTCATATTTCCTGCAAACCGCCAAAATCTTACGGCTAATTATCACATATTTTTCCCGGTTTGACGCGACTGGATTACGTAATTTGAGTCTTCTTTTAACAATCAGATTTTTGGGTTATCATGGCGTCAACCGCGAGTCGGTTTCTGAAAAGGTTTCGATGTGTAAAATTATGGAAAAAGTTGTGTTTTTCGGAGAGGAATCAGCAGCGATGCTGTCGGTTCCACGCTGTGGGGCTTGCGGAACCCGGCAGGCTAACGTGGGGCGAGCTTCCAGCTTTGCCAGTTGTCTCCCCTTGGCAGGCAGGATGCCCGCCCCACGCCTCACGTCAATTCTCCTCGACGCAATACAAATGATCGCGGCCCCGCAACAACAACTTGCTGCCGACCGCCACAGGCGAAGCGTCGATGCCCTCGCCCAGCGCATTCGTCGCCAGAACCTCAAACGACTCGGCATCCCGAATCACCAACGTCACGCCTTCGCGACTGGTAATGTAAACGCGACCAGCGGCCGCGATGGGCGACGCGTACAGATTCTGCAACTCGTCCAGCCGCTGCGGTCCGTAAAAGAACTCACCGTTCTCCGCGTTTACACAGCTGAGGATCGCCTGATTGGCTTGCGTGAAGTACAAACGATTCTCCGACAACAGGGGAGAGGGTACATAAGGCGTGCGGCTGTTGATGGCCCACGCCACTGTGGGCCGGTCGGACTCGTCCAGATCAATCGCCACCGCGCGATTGCCGCGATAACCGGCCATGCAGATCACGCGATTGCTGCCAAATTGAACAGGGCAGGGAATTGCGTTGAGCGTCGTGCCTGAGTGCTCCCACAACAATTCTCCCGATTGCAAGTCATAGCTGCGAATGTTATTCGTTCCGTTCGTGACAATCTCCGTACGACCATTACGCTGGATGACCAGGGGCGTGGCCCACGTAGTTGGCTCCATTCGCTCCTGTTGCCAAATCACATCGCCACTGGCTGCATCCAGTACATAAATAAATGAGTCGTCTTCGGTGTCCCAGTTGACGATGACGTGATCATCTTCCAGCACGGCCGACGTCGCCTCGCCCCAGCCGCGACGCGTACGCATGTCGCCCAGATCCACCGACCATTGTTGTTGACCGTCCATGGAATAACCAAACGTGCCAATGGAACCAAAATGCACGATTAGCTGTTTGCCGTTGGTCATGGGCGAGGCGGCGGCATAGCTGCTGGTCTTGTGCCGACCTTCGTGAGGCACCGCCTCAATTGCCACGTCTTTCCAGATGGTTTCGCCGCTGTCCAGACTCAAACACGACACAGTGAACTGAAAATAATTTTCCGGCGGCTGGGTCATGGCCCGCTCATCCTTGATGGGCGGATCGTCGGCAACGCGTTCGGTCGACACGGCGGATAACACAAAGATGCGATCGCCCCACACGATAGGCGTCGAAATACCTTCGCCTTCGATCGGGACCTTCCACAGGATGTTGGTGTTCTCATCCCACTCGATGGGCGGCGTGGCATGCGGAGCCACACCGTTGGCCAGCGGACCACGCCATTGATGCCACTGATCCAATAATTCAGTGTCTTGAGCGTCGTCCTGAAACGCCTGCGCGGCGGGGTGCCCGATTGTCAAACTCAATGCCATGACGGCAGCCAACAGCCCAAATCGCAAAGTATTTCTCATCGTGTCACCCTGAGATCACTCACTACAATGAAGTGGTTTGATTTACAATGAAGTTGTTCGATTTCTACAATGAAGTTGCTGGATTGTAACGCAGTTTTTCGGGAATCACTGGCAGGTGAATTGGCAAAGGCTTAACAATTCGATGACCAGCTGGCTGGCCCTGGCGGGCCTGGGGTGCGCTATGCTTGCCCCGCTGCCTTTGCAAGCTCAGGAAATCGTCGACTTTGCCCGCGATATTCGACCCCTGCTGGCCGACCACTGTTTTACCTGTCACGGACCCGATGCGGCAACTCGTGAGGGTGGGTTCCGCCTGGACGTGCGTGAAAGTGCTTTCGCTGAAGCCGACTCGGGTGAGATCCCCATCGTGCCCGGTGACGTGCTGGCCAGCGAGCTGTTACGACGAGTCAAATCGGATGACGAGAGCGAGCAGATGCCGCCGCCAGATGCCAAAAAACGACCCGCAGACCAGCAAATTGAACTGCTGGAACGCTGGATCGCAGAAGGCGCATCGTGGCAGCAGCACTGGGCATTTGTCGAACCCGAGCAACCTGCGCCGCCAGTAGTTGAACGAACCGACTGGCCACTCAATCCCATCGATCAATTCGTGCTGGCCAAACTGCGAGAGCAGGGAATCGAGCCATCGAGCGAAGCTGACCAGATCACGCTGGTACGGCGGCTGTTTCTGGATCTGACCGGATTGCCGCCTGACGCCACGCAACTCGAATCATGGCTCGATAATGACTCGCCCGATTGCTACGACGATTTGGTCGAGTACTTGCTGGACTCGCCGCACTATGGTGAGCAAATGGCGATCGCCTGGCTGGACGGTGCGCGATTCGCCGACACCAACGGCTACCAAAATGACTTTCGCCGCAGCATGTGGCTGTACCGCGACTGGGTCATCGATGCGTTTAATGACAACATGCCGTTCGACCAGTTTACGATCGAACAGATCGCCGGCGATATGCTGCCTGATGCAACGGTCTCACAAAAGGTCGCCAGTGGATTCAATCGCAACCATCGCAGCAACACCGAAGGCGGCAGTATCAACGAGGAATGGCTGGTGGAAAACGTGGTCGATCGTGTGGAGACAACATCGACCGTGTTCCTGGGTCTGACGATGGGTTGCGCGCGGTGCCACGACCACAAGTACGATCCGGTTACGCAACGCGAGTTTTACGAGTTCTTTGCCTACTTCAATAACATTGACGAGCGGGGTGTCTACACGGAAAAACGTGGCAATGCCGGTCCCGTCGTGGCGGTGGAGACTCCCGAGTATCAACAACGCGCCCGCGAATTACGCGAAGCTCTGGGCAGCGTTCAGCGGGCACAGGCGTTGCGCCAGCGCGAGGCAATGGAACAACAGGCACAGTGGGAAGAGGACATCGTCGGTTACTCCGACTCGCAAGTCCCCGGTGGCAGTGCCGTCGCGGTGTTAGGCCGTGCGGGTGAAACCATGCCCGAGTCGGTCAGGGAGCTGATGGAACAACTTGATCCAGGCCGCACGAATGACGAGCTGCCAGGCCCTGCCGTCCGGATCACTGGAACAGCAGACCACGTCGTGCTCGGTGACGCCTTTGACTTCGACGCAACGCGGGATTACACCGTCAGCGCGTGGGTGCGCCCGACCAGTTACGGAGCCATCCTCAGCCGCATGGATGAACAGAATGCCTATCGCGGGTTTGACATGCTGATCATGCCCGATGGCCGGATGAACGTGCATTTGATTCACAACTGGCCGGGCAATGCCACCAAGATCACCACCGTTCCGCGAATACCACTTAATCAGTGGACGCATGTGGCGGTCCGCTGCGCAGCGCCGGGCAAGGCAGTCGACATTCAGGTGTTTTTGAACGGAACACCCGCCGGTCATACCGTCGATACCGATACGCTCGACGGAACGACGTTAACCGATCACCCGGTTTGGCTGGGACTGCGGGCCCGCACACCGCCCTTCGCCGGCAAGATCTCAAGCTTGCGGATTTGGCCGCGGCAACTGGATAACCAGGAAGTCAGCAACCTGCACCATGGAACCGTCCAGCATATGGTGCGGTCGACCGGGAAAAAACGCACGGAACAACAGCAGACCGACATCGATTACCAGTATCTGATCATGTGTGGCGCCAGTCCCGAACAGAATGCTGAACTGATCAAACTGCGAAGGGAAATGCAGGAGCTGAAAGCATACCTTCCGACAACGATGGTCATGCAGGAGCGTGACCAGCGTCGACCAGCCTTCGTATTACAACGCGGCCAATATGATCGGCCTGACGAATCCCAACCCGTCGACCCGGGCGTTCCATCGATCTTTGCATCCATGCCAGGCGAGCCGCCAGCCGATCGACTGGAACTGGCCCGCTGGCTGGTCGCCGAAGACAATCCGCTGACCGCCCGAGTCATCGTGAACCGGTTTTGGGCCCGTTACTTTAACGCCGGGTTACTGGAGACGTCAGAGAATTTTGGAATACAGAGTCCGCTGCCTTCGCATCCGGAACTGCTCGACTGGCTGGCCACTGAGTTTGTCCGCAGTGGCTGGGACATCAAGCACATGCAACGGCTGATCGTGACCAGTGCCACCTATCGCCAGGCATCGCTCGGTACGCCGGAGTCGTTCCGGACCGATCCACAAAATCGTCTGCTGGCTCGCGGACCGCGTTTTCGCCTTCCCGCCGAAAGCATTCGCGACAACGCGCTGGCGATCAGCGGATTGCTGAATCCAGACATCGGTGGACCCTCCATCAAGCCCTACCAGCCCGCCGGGCTGTGGGAGGAACTGGCCGGTGGCGCCAAGGAACCACCCTACGAACAGGCGACGGACAATAACTTGTATCGCCGCAGCTTGTACATCTATCGCAAACGCACCGTGCCGCATCCCGCGATGTCGACGTTTGATGCGCCCAGTTGGGAAGTGTGCACAGTCGGCCGCAGCCGCACCAACACGCCGCTGCAGGCTTTGGCGCTGCTGAATGATCCGACCTACGTCGAAGCCGCACGTCACCTCGCCATGCGGGCCATCGACCGTGAGTCAACCGCCGAGGAGCAGCTGCGTTTCGCATTCCGCCGCGCAACCTGTCGCTGGCCAACTGAACAGGAGTCGTCTGTCCTGCTGGCCAGTCTGAAGAAATACCACGAACACTTTACATCGTCGCCCGCAGATGCCGACCGTTACCTTGCCGTTGGCCAATCCAATGCTGACGACAAATACGACAAGATCCAGCTGGCTGCACTGGCTACGGTATGCAGCGTGATCCTGAATCTTGATGAAGTGATAACAAAGGAATAAACGGTGCATGGCAAATCTGGCCTTCTCCCTCTGGGAGAATCCCGGCGCGCCGGGAGAAGGCCGGATGAGGGCTGTTGGGACAACTACATGAACCCATTGCAACAAGTTCAAAACTTCAATCGCCGTCAGTTCATGACCAGTGCCGGAATGGGACTGGGGGCGCTCGCCTTCAACGCATTGCAAGCGCGATCGATCACCGCTTCATCGCCCGGTGTGCTGGAGGACTTGCCCCATCATCCTCCCCGCGCCAAACGCGTCATCTACATGTTCCAGTCCGGAGCACCGTCCCAGTTCGAATCCTTCGACTACAAACCCGGGCTGGTTGACATCGAGAAAACCGAACTGCCCGATTCCATTCGTATGGGCCAGCGATTGACGGGCATGACCAGCGGTCAGAAAAGCTTTCCCATCGCGCCGTCGCGATTCCCGTTCCAGCAACACGGGAAGTGTGGTGCATGGGTTTGCGACCTGCTGCCGCACACCGCCGGCATCGTTGACGATTTGTGCATCATCAAGTCGATGAAGACCGATGCGATTAATCACGATCCCGCGATCACGTTTTGCCAAACCGGTTTTCAACTGGCCGGGCGGCCCAGCATCGGTGCCTGGGTAGCCTATGGACTGGGCAACGAGAATGAGAACCTGCCCGGCTATATGGTGCTGGTTTCGCGAGGCACCGGGCGCGCGGCCGGCCAGCCGCTGTACGACCGGTTGTGGGGCAGCGGCTTTTTGCCAACTCGCTATCAGGGTGTCAAGTTGCGGAGCGGCAAGGAACCCGTCTTGTATCTGGACAATCCATCCGGCTGCACGACGCAATTGCGGCGCGAGATGCTGGACGATCTCTCGCAGCTGAATCGCATTCGCCAGGAAACGGTAGCCGATCCGGAAATCCAGACCCGGATCACCCAGTACGAACTGGCCTTTCGCATGCAGGCCTCGGTCCCTGAGCTGACGGATATTTCGGACGAGCCAAGAAGCGTATTGGAGATGTACGGGCCGGATGTTGAGAAACCAGGGACTTACGCGCGAAACTGTTTGCTGGCGCGACGCCTGGCGGAACGCGGTGTCCGCTTTATCCAGCTGTTCCACATGGGTTGGGACCATCACGACAATCTGCCGGATCACATGACCAAACAATGTCGCGATACCGATCAGGCGTCAGCGGCACTGGTCACTGATCTGAAACAACGCGGCTTGCTGGACGATACCCTGGTGGTATGGGGCGGCGAGTTTGGCCGTACGGTTTACTGTCAGGGCGAATTCACGGACAAAACCTATGGCCGTGATCACCATCCGCGCAACTATTCAATCTGGCTGTCTGGCGGCGGCATTCGTCCCGGCATGACATGGGGCGAAACTGACGAATTCTCGTACAACATCATCGAGAATCCGGTGGAGGTGTTTGATCTGAACGCGACCATCCTGCATCAACTGGGCATCGACCACGAGCGGCTGACCTACCGGTTCCAGGGACGCGACTATCGGCTAACCGATGTGCATGGGCACGTGGTACGAGACATTCTGGCATAGCACTACTTGTTCAGCGCGTCGTCCAGCCCCTGAACCACATCGCTGGAAACGCCCTGGGCCTGCTCGCCCAAATAAATCAGGGCCGACATCATCAAACCGACCAGCAGAGCCAGCAACACCGCGTATTCGACCGTTGTGGGTCCGTCTTCGGCGATCAGGAAGGTGCGAATTTTGCTGGTCAGTCGCGATGACATGTTAAGGCTCGGGCTAGATGGTTGGTGCAAGACGAGAAAGATGAATCAGGAGGCAACCGGCTCAAGCGATTCCCTGGCCGGTTCAGTCATGTCCGGCTCGCCGGAGCGTTTGTCGATCAGATAATTGACGCTTCCGGCCAGTTCGCCGCAAAAGTCCTTGTGACGCAGTGAAATCGTACGCACCGGCTGATCATCGGCCATCTCGCGGATGGTCCGGCTAATTCGGAATGCCGGCCCGGCAAATCGATTGCTAAATCGCAGACTGTCCCAGATCACAATCGGCAGCAGAAAGATCGAAACCAGCATCGGGAACCAGAAATCCGACATGACCTCCCGTGCCAGTTCGTTGAAAGGCAATGTTGCCGAGAACATCCGCACGGTAATTGGCAAGGCAAAGACCAGAAACCAGGTGAACGCCCAATAAGTCACCAGCCGTCGGGACAACCCGTACTGGAGTTCCTCGTCGACGACCACCTGTTTGCGTTTGTTCTTATTCATGATTTGTTCCCGTTCAAAATCAGGGCGCAGGAAATCCCGGGGAAAAGTGTCCGAGAAACCTTAAGTCAAGAAATCCGCCACGCCGGGAGATTCACGGCTGATTGCAGGAATTTTCCGATAATTCCCAATTTGTTTGCCGTGCGTTGAATTCGGGCAACATTGTGGGGGTCAGGAACGATTGCAACGACCGTGCTGCACATTCCGGGCAAACACATAGATAGAGGGAGCGCCCACCTGGCACAGCGGTGCCGAGGCAATCACCGAAACCGCCGGCGCGAAACGGTGGTTGAGGTACTTGTGTTGCAAGTAGGCTTTGGTAACCCAGCGTTGCTCGCCAAAATCACGTTGCAAGAGCCGCGACAATTCCTGCCGCGAGAACCCCGCGTGGGCGCCGTACTCATTGCGAAATCGGCCGCGCAAACGCGCCGTCCAGTCGTTCAGATTGTCGTTCAGCTTGTTACGCCAGGTGGGTTGCCATTGAGTTTGACGATGGGCGCCCACGCTGCTGACCAGACGGTGACGGTTCGGTGTGCCAATAAAGATCCAGCCACCCGGCTTGAGTACGCGTGACAGTTCCACAAGGCTTTTCGCAGGGTCGTTGACGTGCTCGATCACGTGGTGATAGAAGATGGCGTCAAACCAGCCATCGGCAAACGGCAAGTCGCAGACACTGGCCAGTTGATAATTCAGCCGTGGCCAGGCTCGTAGTGACTCCTCAAATTCGTTTTCCACATCAACCGCTTCAATGTCAGCATCCAGCAATTGCTGGATGAGTGCCGCTTCGTGCCCGGCACCGCATCCGGCAATCAAAATTCGGCTGCCGGACTGGCGGACTTGAGGGTCCAGTTGCTGCAACTGTTGGCAGAAAAACTCGGCACCGGCGTGGCTGCTCACAGGCAGTTCGGATCGGTGGGCACTTGCGACGGACATGGGATCTCCTGGCCAACGACATGGAAAACAGGGGTCAAGTCTCCACACTAGTCGCCCGCGATCCCCGCTCCCAGGCGGAATTCAGCGATAATCGACCGATGTTGTCTTTCGGCAACATCATGCGGTGAGCTGTGACGACCAGGCCGGTTTTTCCAAGCTATTCTTCCGACCAGGCCATGCACTTCGACGTGCGCGAATGCTGCAGCAGCCGAACCGTTTCGGACCCGCTGATGTTGAAACAGCAGAGGGGTCGTACGACAATCGAGTCATTATCTGGCCCATGAAAAATTGCATGATTCCTGCCTCCCGATTATCAGCAGCAACGTTGTTCACTGCCGGCTTGTCCAGCAGTGCCGTGTTGTGTCTTCACTTCTTGCTGTGGCTGGCCCCTTGTTCAGTTGTGTCCGCCCAGGAGACGGGAACGAACCGTCAGCAAATCGAATTCTTCGAGACACGCATCCGGCCGGTGCTGATCGAGCACTGCTACGAGTGCCATGCCGCCTCGTCCACCCGGTTGCAAGGCGGATTGCTGGTCGATTCGCGTGATGCCTTGCTGGCCGGAGGCGACAGCGGACCGGCTCTGGTGCCCGGCCAGCCGGACGAGAGTCTGTTGCTGGAATCGTTGCGCTACGAGTCGTACGAAATGCCGCCGACGGGCAAGTTGCCCGATCACATCATCGCGGACTTTGAAAAGTGGATCCGCGAAGGAGCCGTCGATCCACGGGACTCGTCGGCCAATGCGTCGGCGCGGAACAGCGTCGACATGGAAACCGGCCGGAAGTTCTGGTCTTTCCAGCCGATTACCGATCCCCCGATCCCCCAGCCACGCGATAACTCGTGGTGCGCGACCGATATCGACCGCTTCATTCTTCATCGACTTGAGGACCGCGGATTGCAGCCCGTCGCTGACGCCTCGGCGGTTGATCTGGTGCGTCGCATCTTTTTTGACCTGACCGGTCTGCCGCCAACGCCCGCCCAAATTGAAGACTTTGTTAACGACTCCAGTACCGACGCGGTCCAGCGGCTGGTCGACGCGTTGTTGGAGAGCCCGCGATTTGGAGAAAGGTGGGGGCGTCACTGGCTGGATGTGGCCCGCTACGCAGACAGTAGCGGTGGCGGACGCCTGTTGATGTTTCACGACGCATGGCGCTACCGCGACTACGTCATCAACGCTTTCAATTCCGACAAACCGATCGACCACTTCATTCGCGAACAGCTGGCCGGCGATCTGTTGCCGTTTACCGATCATCACCAGCATGGCGAACAGTTGACGGCCACCGGATTCCTCATGCTGGGGCCGCACAATTTTGAACTGCAGGACAAGAACCTGCTGCGGATGGAGGTGGTCGATGAGCAGATTGATGTGACCGGCCGCGCATTCCTCGGCATGACGCTGGGCTGTGTGCGTTGCCACGATCACAAGTTCGATCCGATTCCCATCGAGGATTATTACGCGCTGGCCGGCATCTTTCGCAGCACCGATTCACTGGTGCATGCCAACGTTTCCCGGTTTGTGGAAACGGAACTGCCGCTGGACCCCGAACAGCAGATGGTGCTGGACATGCACCAGGTCAAATTGCAGCAAATCGACCAGGTCATCGAGACGCGGCAAACGCAAATTGAAGTGTTACGCAAGGAACTGGGAGTGCTCGAGCCGGTAGAGGTTGCCGATCTGCCCGGTCTGGTGATCGACGATGAACAGGCCACGCTCACTGGTAACTGGAATCGCAGCGACAATGTCAGTCCCTATGTCGGAGCCGGCTACCAGTACGCCAACGGCGATGCGCGTGCCGAGTTTGAAGTGGAGGTGGCGGGGGCGGGGGACTACGAAGTACTCGTTTCCTGGACCCCGCATCCCAATCGCTGCCACGGCGTAATGGTCAAGGCGACAACTGGCGAAACACAAGTCGAATCCGCCATCGATCAGAGACAATTGCCAGGCACTAATGGATTGTTCCATTCCATTGGCCAGCTGACCGTCGCCGCAGGTCAAACGGTTAATGTTTCGGTGTCAGGCACCAAAACTGGCGCGATCGTGATCGATGCCGTGCAATTGATCCCGCAGGCAAGTGACGCGTCAACAAGCGTTGACCGCCCACACCAGTTGCTGACGTTGCTGCAGCAGCGACTGGCATCCTTGGGGGAAGAGGAACTCCAGCGCGAGGAACATGTTGCCCAGGCACCCGATCTTCCGCCGAAGGTCATGTCGGTTCGCGAGCATAACGAGGCTGGAGACTACTACGTATGCATTCGGGGCAACGCCGATCGACTGGGGGACCCCGTAACTCGACGCGCTTTGCAGGTCTTGCCGCTGGACGCTGAACTGACCATCCTCGACGGGGCCAGCGGGCGGCTGGAACTTGCCAACTGGATGGTTGATCGCGGCAATCCGCTGACCGCCCGCGTTTACGTTAATCGTGTCTGGCAGCACTTGCTCGGCCATGGTCTGGTACGCACGCCCGACAATTTTGGATTGATGGGCGAAATCCCATCGCATCCGTTGCTGCTGGATCATCTGGCAAGGCGGTTCATTGAAAATGGCTGGTCCACGAAGTGGTTGATCCGCGAGATCACCAGGTCGCGCGTTTACCAGTTGTCTACGCAACATCGCGAGGGGAACGCCGCGGTCGATCCGGAGAATCGATTGTTGTGGCGAGCCCACCGCAAACGTCTGGATGCCGAGGCGATCCGCGATGCGATGCTGTGCTTCAACAGTCAACTGGACAACACCATGGGCGGGCCCGCCATGCCCGCGGATGTGAAACGCGAAGCGGAGGTGGAATATTCGCAAAACCGCCGCACCGTTTACCTGCCCGTGTTTCGCAATACGCTGCACGACCTGCTGGATGTGTTCGATTTCCCCAATCCCAATCTTGTTTCCGGCCTGCGTAACGAAAGCACTCTGCCGGCCCAGGCACTGTATTTGATGAACAGTCCATTTGTGCTGGAGCAGGCGGAACTGGCTGCCCGATCTTTGCTGGCGGCTAACGTTGCGGATGACCAGGAGCGGCTCGATCTGGCGTTTCGCCGGGCACTGGGGCGTTTGCCACACGACACCGAGCGAAAATCCATGGCTGCATTTCTGGCCGGATTTGATCACAATGACGAAGCGGCCCGTTTGCAGGCCTGGACCGACATTTGCCATACGCTTATGGCCAGCCTCGATTTCCGGTATTTGAACTAGCGAACCAGGCATGAACTCCTGCCACCCCAATCGACGACAATTACTCAAGTCCTCCGCTTGCGGATTCGGTTCGCTGGCCATGGCAGGACTGCTGCACGAGCAGGCTCGCGGCGAGGATCAATCTCCCTACGCACCCCGCCAGCCGCATTTTGCACCGCGGGTCAAACGCGTGATCTTTTTGTTCATGCAAGGCGGACCCAGTCACGTTGATACGTTTGATCCCAAATCGAAACTGGACGAACTGCACGGGCAGCAAGTCGAATTTGACGTGGCGCGAACTCGCAAACGGTCCCACGAGACGATCCTTCGGTCCCCCTGGAAGTTTCAAAAACATGGCCAGTGCGGTCGCGATGTTTCCGAGCTGTTCCCGCACATCGCCAAACAAGTCGACGATTTGTGTCTGATTCGCAGCATGCACACCGAAGGCGTCGCGCACGGCCCGGCGACGCTGTTTTTGCATACCGGCGCCACCAACCTGATTCGGCCCAGCATCGGCGGCTGGATTTCCTATGGACTGGGCACCGAAAACCAGAACCTGCCGGCTTTCGTAACCATCAATCCGCCGCCCACCAAGGGCGGACCCCGCAATTACTCCAACGCCTTTCTGCCCACGCCGCATCAGGGCACGGTCATCAAGGGATCCGATCCCGCCAGCGCCGTGCGACATCTCTCGAATCCTTTGATTGACCCGGCGCGACAACAGCAGCAACTGAGTCTGCTGAATCAAATCAATGCGGCGCAGGCCGGTCGGGTGGTTGCCGACGATCGACTGGAGGCCACGATTCAATCCTGCGAACTGGCCTTTCGCATGCAGAGCCACGTCCCCCAGGTACTGAACCTGGCTGGTGAGCCGCAACACATCCTGGACCTGTATGGCATCGGCCAGGACGCAACGGACGAGTTTGGCCGACAGTGTCTGATGGCGCGGCAAATGGCCGAAGCCGGCGTGCGATACATTCAGGTCAGCTACAGTGACCTCAAGGACACACCACGCTGGGACCAGCATTCCAATCTGCAAGAACACGAAGTCCACGCCCGCGCCACTGACCAGCCGGTGGCCGGATTGTTGACCGACCTGAAACAACGCGGCTTGCTGGAAGACACCCTGGTCTGGTGGGGCGGCGAGTTCGGCAGGACTCCGTATTCACAAAATCAAACCGGTCGCGATCACAACCCGCGTGGATTCTCGGTGTGGCTGGCCGGCGGTGGCGTGAAACCCGGGCACGTGCACGGCGAGACCGACGAATTCGGTTATGAAGCGACGCAGGACAAGGTGCATATGCACGACTTGCACGCCACGATCCTGCACCTGCTGGGACTGGATCACCGACAGTTAACGTATCGCTACGCCGGACGCGATTTCCGCTTAACCGACGTGCATGGCCGTGTGGTAGAAGAGATTGTTTGTTAAACCCTTCTCCCTCGGGGAGAACCCCGGCGCGCCGGGAGCAGTCCGGATGAGGGCCGACGCCCGGCGTTGGATGCCATGCTTCACGCTTGCGAGGGCATGCGGCATGCCGATCCAATAAGAATCGCTTCGCGGTCCGAATTGTGAAGAATGAATTGTGAATTGTGACTGAAACGCAGGACTCTCCGGAGCGAAAGTCGCCAGACTTCCGACCCGCTCATGACTGCCAAATCGACCTTTATTTGCAGCATCTTGCTGATCGCCGGATGATAACAGATGACGTGCATCAAGTAACATCTTCAGCCTCCCAACTTCCGCGTTCGAAATTCCTTGTTCGACATTCTGCGGCTCCGGGCAGGGGAAACTCTTCGCGATCCCCGCTTTGTCAAAATTGTGAATAATGGGTGGTAAATTGCAAGATGCTGCCCGCCGGATGTCGCGACCATGCCCAACCTCTTTCAAGACCTGCCTGACACATGCCCTGACGAAGTCGTCGACATCCTTGTCTCCAGCGACAACGTGAGAATTAAGCGCATCATCTCCGATGGTCACGCTTCGCCCGATGGATTCTGGTACGACCAGAAAGATCATGAATGGGTTGTGTTGTTGCAGGGTTCAGCCACGCTGGAATTTGAAGACCGCGAACCGGTGCACTTGCAACCCGGCGACTGGCTGGAGATTCCCGCGCATCAAAAGCATCGGGTGGAACAAACGTCGGACGAAACCCGAACCATCTGGCTGGCGATCTTCTGGAGGTCGTCACCGGCGCAGAATTCATGAACCAGAGGGCATTTCAACACTGTTTTCTGCGTAGTGGACGATTGGGTTTTGAAATGCGCTCCAGCTACTCGCAGAGTTTGCGGATACGCAAAGAGAGCCGGGTAACAAACTGAATCCCTCCCAGCCACCTCTGCGATTCTCTGCGGCTTTGCGCTCTCTGCGTCTTCCTTGTAACCACTCCCATCATCAGGCAGCAAAAACCCGCAAAGCAGTTGTTAGCTGTGAACGTTTTTTGCGGTTAGGGCAGCGGCAATCAAGCTGTGAAACACGCTAACTGAGGGTGTCGATGATGCTGCACGACAAGGTCATTGTCTATGACGACAGCTGCCCGATGTGCAAGCTGTACACGTGGTGGTTTGTGGCGTGGGGGTTTCTCAAGCCCGAAAACCGCATCGGCTTTGCCACTGCTCCAGCGGAAATCACCGACCATCTGGACCTCGACCGCGGCCGGCACGAGATACCGCTGTACGATCGCAAGACCCATGAAACGATGTATGGCCTGCGCGCATTGACGTTTTTGCTGAGTGATCGCTGGACCTGGCTCAAACCGCTGTTTGCCTCGCGACCATTCTGGTGGATGTTCTATCCGCTGTATCAAATCATCACCTTCAACCGTCGCGTGATGGCGGGGTGCGGACACTGCGGAGGATTTGACTGTGCACCGGATTTGAACCGGTTTTATCGCGGTGTTTATTTGGGCATTGCGGCCCTTGTTGCCTCGTTGATCGGTTTATGGTTGTTTGCCAGTGGCAGTGGCTTTGCGTCGCTCGCTGGCGGGTTGATGGCCGCTGTGATAGTGGTCGCCATAATCACAGGTGCGGTCGTGCGACTGGCCAACGGTTCACTCGCTGCATGGAATCACTTCGGCAATTACGCGTCCGTGTTGATGATCATGTCGGCGACGCTGGCGTTGT
>CAMYKF010000370.1 GCA_947258905.1 uncultured Pirellulaceae bacterium
CTGGCTTGGCGAAGC
Source organism: uncultured Pirellulaceae bacterium (assembly GCA_947258905.1). Lineage (GTDB taxonomy): Bacteria > Planctomycetota > Planctomycetia > Pirellulales > Pirellulaceae > CAJQPP01. Next base: position 16 of record CAMYKF010000370.1, read on the forward strand.
GACGACCATGCATGGCGGAGAGGAAGGCGATGCGATCTTTGACCGTGCGTTCGCTGCCAAAGCGAAAGAACTTTACGAATCAATTGATTTAACCAAAGCGTGGGACGATCCGGCCAATCTGGAAGCGGCCAAAACGCTGGTTCCGGCATTCCTGATTCCAGGAGCGACCGCGATCAGGGACGAGAATGGCTTCGCCGTGTCGCATATAGGTCTCGTTCTGGGTGCGGCCGGCGAGGAAAACGGTTTGTTCGCAGGGCCTGCGAAATCCCTGGCCGATATTACTGACGGCACGGTTAACACATTGGCCATTGGCCAGATCGACAAGGATCCCGGTCCATGGATCGCCGCCGGCAACTCGACGGCGCGATTTGTTTTTCATCCGGAATCAGGGACTGACGAACCAACCTTTTCCGGCGAGGACGACGCAGGATGCTTTTTTGCAAACTGTGACAGCTACCCATATTTCCTGCACTTTGGGTCAACTGTTCCAGATACGCTCGCCAACTTGGCCGCTTGCTCCGATGGCAGCATCGTGTTCCGTGAAAACATCGGCCAATACAAAGGCAGACATGACTTTCAGGAACAGAACGGCAACTAGCGGGGCATTTCAAAACTCAGCAGGTTCAAAAAAACGTCGACTTCGACTGAGCCGAAGGCGCTAGTAGCCTGGAGGTGGTTTCAAAACGGTAGGCGAGTCCCGGCGCGCCGGGACTCGTTTTGTTCTGTTTTCCCGGTTTCAGAGAGACCGAGCTACCGTAGGAAACTGGTTTGAAACGACTTCCAGGGTGACTCGGTAACAACGGCGCTTGAAAGACACGACGTTAACGCGTTCGGCTCAGTTTTTGGAACTACTGAAACTACGTTGACACCTGGTGGACGAGGTGACGAGTCCCACCCTGTGACCGGAATTGACCAGGTTAAGACAAAAGCCGCTTGCGTTCTTTATCAGCCGGACGACAAACAAGCCAGCTTGTCACGCAGCTTTTCGATTTCGTATTCGTAACTGCCGGAAAGAATCGGAAACCGGCACCATGTTTTGGGATCGAGATTCTTGTCGTCCAGATGGAACGAAGGAGCAAACCGCTCTCGTTTCCACTGGTTGCGACACCACAGCTGGAAAAAGCGAATGGTCCACTGACCCAGTTGCAATGCGTCGATGTCGGGATAATCGGCCTGCAGGTGCTCGTGGACTTCGATGGGCATCAACTTGTCGCGAATGGCCAGCCGTTCGATGGCGTCAAGAATCACATACGGCATCAGGTCGCCTTCGTCCGTTTGATGGGAGTCGGCTGGCCGCAACTCGGCCGTAGGTTCCTGGACATTCACACACCGCACTTCCGGAATGCTGCCGATGCCGTCGGGACCGGTCGTTTCAATCCATTCCAGCCAGGTCCGCAAGTAAGCTTTGTCGATGCCCGCGATCGGTGCCAGGCCGCCGCTGGTGTCGCCATCCATCGTGGTGTAACCCACTGCCGATTCGCTGCGGTTGCTGGTCGACAGCAATAATGCATTGCGAATGTTGGCCAGCATCCACACACCCGGCGAGCGGACACGCGACTGAATATTTTGCAGGGCCAGATCGTCGTGATCCCAGGTCAATTCGCGACCAATTGCTTGCTCGACCGTCGTCACATAATCCTGGACGAGCGAATCGACGTCAAAAAACAGGTGATCGGCCGAAATGGCGCTGGCAACCTCGGCTGCGGCGTCACGGGTTGTTGCCGAGCTGTTGCGAGTTGCCTGGTAGACCGTCGTCAGCAGCTGCCTGACCACGTCGTCGCCGGTCTCGGGAATGGACGCAAAAATGTCACCGGCCTTGTCGCGGAACCGTTCGATTCCCAGTTCGTTGATGGCCAGGCGAACCATGATGGAAACCAGCACGACAACCGACGTGGAATCGACTCCACCACTGAGTGATACGACGAACCCTCGCGAGTGGCTTTTGCGCATGTAATCGAACAGGGCGAGAGATACACTGCGCGTGAATTCCTCGTGCTTGATATCGGGCGAATCCTCCCAGGCATCGCGACTCAAATCTTTGGACTCCAGCTCGCATTCAGGCCACGCGAATTTCACCTGGATCACATCCGACTCGTCACCGTCCAGTTCCGGCTGGAAGCTGCCCGTGCGGGCCCGCGCCATGCGGGTGACATCGATGTCGATGGTGGCGGTGGTCAAAGTGACATCTTCGAACGACAGTCGCCTGCCGAGGGCCACCAGTTCACCGTTGCAGGCGATCATGGCGTCGCCATCATAAATGGCACGTCCCGATTCGTTACCGACCAGATTCGTATACACATAGTTGACATTGAAGGCCCGCGAGCCCTCGCGAACAAAGCCGCGTCGCACACGATGCTTGCCAAACGCGAAGTGGCTTGCGCTGGGATTCAAAATGATGTCGGCGCCCCGCGCGGCATGGCGGGCTCCGGGTCGTGAAGCGACCCATGCGTCTTCACAGATTTCAAACGCGATCCGCACATCACCCACTTCAAAAACCAGATCGCCGAGCGGATAGGCGGTATCGTCGATCTCGACTTCGCCGATAACGGCCTCGGGCCAGCGTTTGAACCAGCGTGGTTCGTAATGGATACCGTCTCCCGCCAGGTGCTGCTTGCCCACAAAGCCGATGATGCGGCCGTCAACGATCAGGGCGGCAGTATTGAACAACCCCCCGGCATACGTCAGCGGCAGGCCAACCGAAACGACGAGATCGTGAGCGGCGTCGGCCACGGCCAGCAACATTTCATGTGCCGTCTTTTCCACACCGGGCGAGTGAAAGGCGTCTTCACAGCCGTATCCCGTGATGCACAACTCGGGCAGGCACAGGATTGACACGTTTTGCTGCTGCGCCTGCTCCATCGCCGCCAGGATGTTTTCCAGATTGCCTGTCCAGTCCAGGGGAGTCTGGTTGAGGACTCCTGCTGCGATCGTGACCAGTTTCATCAATGCTGACCCGGGTAATTCAAAAAGCGAAGTCGGAATACGGCTTCATTCGGCAAGGATTCCGGAAATAATGATATGGAACCAGCGAATTACCCTTATCTTATCAGGGCAGCCCGCAGCCGAACATGCAACCGCGACGCAGGCCCGAATTCAACGAGGCGCCAAACAGGGAGAGACGTGACCGAATCTGCTTTTGAATTGCGTTGTCCCAAATGCAGCGTTTCCATCATGGCCACTCGCGATCAGGCGGGCCAAAAAATTGATTGTCCGCGCTGTCAACACACGTTGCTGGTTCCAGGGTACAGCCCTGCCCCCGACGACAAGGTCTCGGTCGACGACCTGATCGATTTCAATGACGACATCATGAACCCGGGCCAGGCGGCCGAAGAGATTACGGCTGAGGCCGTCAAGGAAACGGTTGAGGCCGCCAAGGAACCGCTGGTTCCAGTGGTCGGGGGCGACCGCAACGACGGGGAAATTCCGCTGGCCGTGGCCCCCGAGCCGCCCGCAGATCCGATCGTGGAAGCCGAAACGCCCGCACAAGATGATTCGCCGGTCGAACTGCTCGACGAGCCCGATGATGATCTGGACGACCTGCTGCCGCTGCCCGATCCCGCTGCGGCGGTGACGGCTGCCGGGAACAAGGATCCGTTCGAATACGACGAAGACGCCGACTTGCGTATCGAAGGGATCACGCCACAGGACAACCAGTTCTCGATCGTTTGTCCGTTGTGCGCGACCATGATTTATGCGCGGGTCAGTCAGATCGGCACGCAGCTGAAATGTCCCGATTGTTACTCGCTGGTAGACGTGGAGGAGCCGGATGAAATCCCTGAACCCGGCGAATTCGACGTGCCCGATGACCCCGATGGCGACGCCGGCTTTCGGTTGAGCGAACCTGTCGAGTTGCCAGCGATCGACACCACCATCGACCAGACACTCGGCGACATCGACTACGACGACGATGAGTTCTTTGCCAGGCGTCGCGAAATGCAGGATGAGCAGTCCGACAATGTGGAGATCGTCCAGCCCGAGTCGCGGGCTGACGCCGGTTACGGCCTGGCACCACCCGAGGAAGACTTGCTGAAACCGCAGGTTTCGTTGCCAACATTCGACAATCCGCAGGCCGAGGCAATGCCAGCGGACCGTACACAGCCGGGGCCTGCTTATGAGGACGCTGCCAGATCGGTCGATCCGACTGTTCGGCCGGAAGATGTTCCGGCACGAGTTGAACCGGATCCGACTATGCGTGCCAGCTCGGGCAAGGCCGGCGAGGATATTCCGGGTTGGTTTAGCAATTGTGGCACGTGGCTTGGGGAGTGCCTGACTCCGTTTCGGGAAATGCACAGTCTGATTCGTCTGGCGTTGTTCACCTTATTGATGGGAACCGCTTATTTGATCATTTCGGCGGGTGCCGGATGGTTCACAGAAGAGGCTAACCAGCTGCAAATGTTTATGGGTTTCGGCATCATGGCGTTTGGCGGCATCATGCTGGTATTGATCCTGATGATGGTGGGAATTACGGGCAACGCTATTGTCCGTGTATCGCTGGAGCGACGCGGAAGCATGGGCGAATGGCCTGATTTTTCGCTGGCTGACTTGCTGAGTCAGTTTTTGTATTTGGGAACCAGTTTCTGGGTTGCCGCGGTACCTGGTTTGATTGTTGGCCAAGTGGTGTGGCTGTCCACCAACAACGCCGGTTTGATGTTTTTCATAACCGTGTCCAGTTCGCTGATGCTGGCCCCCATTTTTTTGTCTTCGGTGGTTTACAACGAATCGCCATGGCAGATCTTTTCGCCGGAAGTGCTGGGCTCGCTGGGCACTCTAAAAAATCGCTGGATCCGTTTTTTTCTGGCCGCGATCCTGATCAGTGCCTTGCTAGCCGTCTCGCTTTACGGAGTGTTGTTCGGCCCGCTGGGTTTTGTGATCGCTTTGCTGCAACTGTCGCTCCTTTTTATTTATTACTGGATGCTGGGCGATCTCGTGCACCATATTGTTGACTGGATGGTCAGGCGGTCCGAGTCCGCCACGGCATAATGGCAGCGATCGTTTTTTGTTGGCTGAAGGCGAACTGATAATACCCGATTTCATCGGTGGAGTTGCGTTATCAGGCCCGGCGTTTACGCCGGGTTGAATGTCAAACGAAATGGTGCTGCCCCGCCCGCCGCAAGCGGCGGCCGGGGGCAGCGGGCCTTTTTCGGCTTGCCAACCCGAGCTAAAGCTCGGGCCTGACAAGTTGAATCCAATTGCGATCGCATCTGGTGCAGAGCGCCCTTTTCAGGGTTTGTCAGTACGATTTGTATCTGTTGCACGATTTGTATCTGTTGCAGGAGCCTCAATCTCTCCCCACACAACCGTGCTGGCAGCCTTGTCCGCCCGCGGCCGTTTACACTATCGCCGGCACCAGAAACATCATCGTAACGGTGTTGTTCAGGGCGTGCATGGTGATGGGGGCGATGAGGGAGCCACGCCATTCGCGGGCGAGGCAGAAGCCGATGGCCAGAGTGGTGAGAACAGGAATGCCGACAATCCCCTGGGGATGTATGGCGGCAAACAGCAGACTGCTGGTGATCGTGGCAAAGCCCACGCTGCCCCAGCGAGCCATATGCCGGCTGCTGTCCCGCAGATGCCGGTAGAGGACTCCGCGAAACATGATCTCTTCGGTCAACGGGGCCAGCACCGAAGCGACCAGCAACAGGCGGATCATCACCGGCAACACATCGCCGCTAAAGGCCTCGTTGGCGATCGGATGGCCGACGCCCGCCGCATCGAATTCACCGGGCGACATGAGCAGACTTTGAATAAACATCAACACGACTGAAACCAGCAGGGCCAGCAATACCAGCGGGATCATGGCAAACCAGGCCGCAATCCCGGCCAGGATTTCTACCAGCGGATTCTTCAGTTGCAGGCCGATGTCCTCCAGCATTTCGCCCGTCTGCACGCCTCGCAACACTGGCCAGATTAGCGCCGCCAGGGGCAACAGCATCGCCAGCGCCACGAATGCCGGTCCCCGCGCCAGCGGATTGGCGGCTACCAGTGACATGCCGATAAACAGTGTGAACCAGATAGCAAAGGTTTCGATGTAGACCGGCCCGTACATGGAATCGTCGGCGACTCGCGAACGCAAACCGCCGCGGAAAAACTGGATGAGAAAAATGATCAGCACTACGATGCCAGTGATAAATCCGGCACCAATCCCCAGGATCATCAACAACGAAAGAATGGCCGTCCACTCGGCCCGCTGCAGCAATTGGTCGCGGGGCGCGCTCCTTTGTCCGATGTCCGGCACCATGACCAGTTCGCTGTACCAGGGCAACTGGTCATTGAGAAACTGCAAATCATCGTTGTCGGGTTGAGGGATTTGCTGGCCGCGCGCGCGATCCTCATAAATTTGCGAGAGTATCGTGTTGAGTCTTTGTTGATCCTCCGACCACTCATATCGCTTGCGATCCGTGAGCTTCTCCAAATCCTCGATGGCCACCAGTGCGGATTCGGGGCCCTCGAATTCGTTGACCAGAATGGAATAGCAAAGCCGCTGTTCGATGGGGCCGTTGTTGACTCGCGCCGCAATGTCAGCGGCCTGGTCTTTTAGTTCGTTGACATCGTATCGTTGGCCCAGTTCGCGGACGCCCAACGCCTGCTTGCCGTCGGTTACCGGTTGCAGGAAATCCCCGGGCGTTATGCCGGCGGGTTCCATCAGAAAGCTCATGGCGATCTGGTTGACGACGATAAACAGCGTCAACGCGAGCACGACGAGCCAAGACAGCCAGCTGGGCCCGCGAATATAGCGACGGCTGGACATTGCCTGATCCCCGGATTTGGGTTTCAGGAACTCCTCGATTTCCTGTTCGTCCGCCCGAGGGTCGAGCGACAACCGGGGCAGGCGATCATCAGATGGAAAGAGGTCGTCGGACACGATGAATCAGACACGGAACAAACTGGAAGGAACGGATTCAAGTACTCAGGTGATTGAGCCTGGCGAGTTGGCAGGCTGTACTGAAGACATCATCCAGCATCTGTTCTGTTAACCGCCCGGTAAACGTATTTTGCTGGCTGGGATGGTAACTGCCAAGCAGGCAGCGGTTTCCAGGCAGCGTTACTTGCCCGCCGTGAGCGAATTTGGGACGCGGTTTGGTATTGAGCCACTGATTGTGCTCGGCAAATTGAATCACCTGAGTCCACGCCAGTCCACCCAGAGCCACCAGAACCTGTGGTCGGCAAAGTTTAATTGTTTGCTGCAACCAGGGTCGACAGTTGGCGATTTCTGATGCAACCGGCTTGTTGTCCGGTGGCGCACAGTGGCAAACGGCCGTGATCGCACAACCGTGCAGCTTCAATCCGTCCTTGCGATCGGTGGCCTGCGGCTGGTTGGCGAGGCCAGCCCGATGCAAGGCGCGAAACAGCCAATCGCCGCTGCGGTCGCCGGTAAACATGCGGCCCGTGCGATTGGCACCATGGGCTCCCGGGGCCAATCCGACGATCAAAATCGGGCTGCGTGTCGGGCCAAAATTGGGAACCGGACCGCCCCAGTAGGTTTGAGCCTGATAGGCTCGTCGTTTCTCGACGGCGATCTTCTGGCAGTGCTTGACCAGACGCGGGCACTTGCGGCAATCGGCAATGTCCTGATTCAGTTGTTTCCAGCCGGCCATGTCAGATTGATTCTTCGCGGTCCGCCTGCTGGCGAGCATGACGCGCTTCCTGCGCTTCAAGGTAGCGATTTTTCGCTTGCCGGTATTTCCATTCAATGAACATGATGCCGCCCACAAGAATGGGAATGCCAGCCAGCTTGATCCACGTCGAATTAGGACCCACGAAATCGTTGATCTCCCGGGCAAAAAACAACATGATCGAATTGCCCAGGAGGCTGCCGGTAATCACACCCAGTACAGTGCGCACACGGCCCAGTCCCAACAGCCGGCCGAAGATGGAACCGCCGATGCTGCCTGTGGTCGAAGTCGGAAATATCACAAAGGCGACCAGGGCGACAAAGGCCAGTCGTTTCAGCCACGGCTGCATCTCCATGATGAACTTGCCATCGGACGCCAGCCCGGCAATCTTCTCGCCCACCCAAGGCAAGCGGAACAGGATGCCCATGTGAAAAGTCACAAACAGGGCCACCATCATGTCCATGTAGGTGACCATCGAAAACAGCTGGACCGGTGACAGCGCTACGTACTCCCACAAACCCTCGGCCTGACCCTCCTGGCCACCGAGGATGACAAAGCGGCCCAAGACAAAAAATGTGACTAGCGAAGCCATCACAAACTTCCCCGCCACTCCCCATCCCGATGTCAATCCGATGAACAGCAGGATCAGCGCGGTCAACACCGCGGGGCCGATCAGCGTGACGATCCACACCACGGGGAATTGCTTGCGAAAGTTGCGTTCGAAATCCGTGATCGTCCTGATCATCGACCGACGCATCTCGTCGGGGGCCAGGTCGGCATCCAGCAGGGCCTCCAGCGCGTAATCGCTCGACCGCATGCTGGCGGCGGTTTCGGAGACTTCGGTTTCCTGCCGGGTATCCACGGTCATGAATGCAGCCTGAATGGCGTGACGTCTGCTTGAATCGCCTATTTTAGCTTTCTTGCTTATTTCGTCGATGGCACGATGCGCATCGACATTCGGCCAGCGAAAACTTGACTGCTAGCCGGTAATTTTGACAAAGACCGAAAGAATCAATCCGACTATCTTCCGCAGGATATTGATCATAACGCCAGTGACTGGCAGCAACGAGGTGATGAGTGGAAGGCAACGGGAACATGAAGTTTGATCGTCGGCAATGGCTGTGGGCCACAGGTGTAAGCGGTTTTGGAATAGCCGGATGCATGGGCGGGTGTCGCACCGCTCCGCTCACGGGTCGGCGACAGTTGATGCTGATGCCGGAAACCCAGGAAATGGCTTTGGGTCTGCAAGCGTATAACGAAATCGTGGAAGCCGAGCCTGCCTCACAAAACATGCCTCTGGTCCAGCTGGTTAATCGAGTGGGACAGCGAATTGCGGATGTATCGGATCGCAGTGATTTCGACTGGGAATTTCGTCTGATCGACAGCCCGACGCAGAACGCCTTTTGCCTGCCTGGCGGCAAGGTAGCCGTATACGAAGGTATTTTGCCGGTTTGCGAAAACGAGGCGGGGCTGGCCGTGGTGATGTCCCACGAGGTGGCTCATGCTTTGGCTCGACATGGTGGCGAGCGGATGAGCCAGGGCATGTTCAGTGACGGTGCCCAACAGGTAATCAGTCGGATTGCCAAGACTCATGTTCCGAACAAGGCCGAGCAGCTGATGCAAGCGTACGGGATCGCTTCGGAGTATGGTGTTATCTTGCCGTACAGCCGCAAGCAGGAATCGGAAGCCGATCATATCGGCGTGATGATGATGGCTCAGGCGGGATACGATCCCAATGAGGCGCCGAGATTTTGGCAGCGATTTGGCAGTGTCGGCGGCGAGAAGATGCCCGAGTTCATGTCCACGCATCCAGCCGACCACCGTCGAGCCGCCGACCTGATGGCTCTGATGAGTGAAGCCGAGCAGCACTATGCCGGGGCATCGCAGAAGTTCGGACGCGGGCAGGCCATTGTGGCGAATCAGGCTTAAATGACGGAACCGTTCGCATTGATAACCGGGTGCACCGTCTACTCGTTATCTGACCTTGCGGGCATTGAGGTTCGCGCCAAAACAAGAGTTGCCGCTCAATCAGGTCTCGGCAGGAGCCTCGACCTACCGATGGCATGTCGTCCAGGCCTACCTGAATAGGACCACATGCGGTACGGTGCGCGCCCCCCTTTCCCTCGGGCTTCGGCCGTGAGCTCAGCCGAACGGGAGAGGTCGCAGATCCCGGCGCGCCGGGAGTGGTTGGGCTTTTGATAAAAGACCAACCGGGTGAGCGCATAGTGTACGCACAACGCACAAAAAAAACGTCTTACGAGAACTAAGTCCCGGCCCTCATCCGCCCTGCGGGCACCTTCTCCCCGAGGGAGAAGGGAGGGAATGCCTAGATCGCGGCCCGCCAGACCTGCCACCACGATTTCTTGTCTTCCTTTTTGGAGGTAAAGCCCCAGGGCTTGCCGTTGGTGCCAATGCTGCCTTGCAGTTTGGCGAAGGTGAAATCGGCTCGGGCGATTTTGGCTCCGGTCATGTCCGCTTCGCGCAAGTCACACTTGCTGAGATCTGCGCCGGTAAAATCGCAGCTGTAAAGATTCGACTTGCTCAGGTTGGCAGCCGTAAAAATGCCTCGCAACTCGGCAAAGCTGCAATCGGAATTGCTGAGGTTGGCTCCGGTGAAGTCGGCGCCATTGGCACGACAATGCCGCAACAGAATTTTGTCGCCATTGATCGACAGCAATATGGCACCGTCCAGCACGGCATCGGAAAGATCGGCGCCGCGCATGTCGGCCTCGGCAAAATTGGCTCGTTTGGCCACGCAATTCTGGAACTTGGCGTTGCTGAACTGGGCAAACCTGCAATCGGCGTCGGTGAAATTACACGCCTTGAAGGTTGCTCCGGAAAAGTCCAATCCCGAAAGGTCTGCACCCGTCAGGTTGGCGCCGGAGAGTTGCACGCCTCGCGGCGATTCAACAGCCAATTCCATTAGCACGCTGCCGGAGCCTTTTTGTTTGATTACAAGCACGATTGCCTCCGCCTTGGCTGGTAGGAAAGGGTGGACCAGCCGACTTCCCTAAATGAAACTTCCCTGCGTGACCGGATTCACAGAACGATCGCTGACGAATCCGGCCTGACAATGTCCGTTTGAGTACAAAGTTTGTACGCGGCATCTCCTGGAAGCCTCGGATTTCACAATTTGAAACCTCGAACAAAAATGTGAGGTGTCATGGGAGCAAGCGCAGAACGATTGCCGTGAAATCAACTTCCATTCTAGCCTTTTCGCTCGTGGAGAGCCAATATTTACGCACTTTCCGGGCCATTTGTCTGGAATCGATGTCAAAATTCGGTACTCGTTATATGTCGGGGATCGTCCCAAAATACGTAGTTCAGTTCCGTTAACAGTACTTGGGGACCCGGACCTGGCGTTTTCCGCCAAACCTGTGGACGTTGTGACGACGTGGAACGGGCCCGGGTTCCCCGGTTCCTCGACCCTGTGGATCCGTACTTCATTTGCGGTCGGTCGAATCACTCGTTGCTTCGGCAGTCTGCAATCCCCGAAACTCCGCCAAATTCACTTTTTCGAAATCCATCCAGTAGCGCTTGGCAGATTCGATTCGTTGCTGGTCCTTGTCCGACAATTGCCACATCACCGTATGTCTTGAGCGAAGTGTGATCGGGTCGGACGGTGGATCGATCCGGGGAAGCAGCGTGATTTCGACTTCCTCGGGAATGAAACTGTATTTTTTGATGGCTGCATTCAGCTTGAGGCGGGCAAATGGTGGCATGCGACGCGGGTCGGTCGCATTGAGCCGCGAGAATTGATCGAGGAACTCATAGTAACGGTGCAAGTCGTTGGTGCGCCCAGGCTGCTGGCCGCGCGTGCGATAGGTCAACTGCGGACTCTGTAACGTCAGCCAGCCAGTGGTTACATCGTATTGTTCATCAAACACCGGGTGAAACAGAAACTCGTTGTCGCCACTGGCAACGCTCGAGCTCTGCAATGCCGCCAGAATCTTCAACACCTCGCCTTCAATGATCTCCGTTTTGATCTGGCGTGCCGTGTTAAGGAGTACAAAGCTCTTTTTGCTGGACTGATACACCACGATCTCTTCCGGGAAACGCGTGCGGTCGGCGGCCAACAGGAAATCGAAAATCAAATCACCGGAGAACAGCGTCAAATTTTCCGAAATCGGCTCCGCTTCACCATCACGATAGACTTCCGTTTCAATGCGAAATTCCTGGGCGACAACAGCTGGGGCGAGCATGATCACTCCGACAAAAACGGCGAGACGCATCGGCTTCAATTCCATTTGAAGTTTCGGGATGGCGGGGCGGCTGCCAACTCGCTCAGGCCGTCAGGCGGCATCACAAAAATTGTCTGCCGGTTGATCCGCGGGCAGTGGCAGCCTCTGGTGGAGCCGCAGACTAGTAGGACCGTTCCTGACCGTCCAGACAGATCGAATGAGTGCGCGCAGTGCGGGGCTAGCATCTACTGGCGCAGACCCGGGGGAAGGCCGTTGGGAAACAACTCCTCGATAATGGCCTCGATATAGGCTTTGCGATTTTTGGGCTGCGGATGCGTGCTGAGCATTTCAGGCTGTCCGCCACCGCCAGCGTACTTTTCCAGAACATCCATAACCCCCAGCATCGCGTGGGGATCGTAGCCGGCATCGGTCATCAGGAGGACGCCCCACCGATCCGATTCCAATTCGTCCTGGCGACCGTAACTCATCATCGTGAATTGGGCGACCATTTGAGCCATCCGCGCCGAATTGACATCGCCGCCAGCCACGCCCGCAGCCCCCGCCAGGCCGGACCACAGTCGTTGCGAGGCAATTCTCTCGGCACCATGACGATGAATCACGTGTCCGATTTCGTGACCAAGTACGCCAGCCAACTGGCCCTCGGTTTCCAGTTTGTTGTACAGCGCGTAGGTAATAAATATCTGGCCTCCGGGGAGTGCAAAGGCATTTACCGTGCGCGGGTCGGCCAGCAAATGGAATTCAAACGGGTAGCCAAGGCTCTTGCTTTTTTTAGCCAGCTGTTGATGCAGGGAGTTCAACAGCTTGCCACCGACCTGGTCCACGTATCGTTGTGCTTCGGAGTCGTGATACAGGCCGCCGTGCTGGGCGGCCATTTCCGGTGCCGCGCTCAAGCCCAGCTGGATCTCCTGATCTTCGGTCAGTCCCACACGTTGCTTTTCGCCCGTGATCGGGTTTTCCTCGGTCTTCGCCCAGTAGCTGACGAGGGAAAACAGCACGATACCCACTGCGATGAGCAGCCGCAGGCTGAGCCCACTGGGCCGCCGCTTGTGTTGGCGTTGTTGCTGTTCCTGTCCATATCCGTAACTCATGGCGGGGCTCCGAGGGGCCGCGTGCGGCCAAAAAGATTGAAAGCAATAGGATCAGGGAATAGGGGAATAAAAAAGAGCGCTCGCCGGGCGTGCGCAATCAATTCCTCGGCAGCATATATTAAATGCGTCTCATGGTTCCGAAAAGCACGTTTGCCAAAGCCCGGAGATTACTGGTCAATTTTTCGGGCTGCTCGAATTTCTGCTTCGATTTCGGCCACCGATTTTTGGGCTTCACCGACCGATTGGGTAGCCGAATCGACATTGGACCGGGCATCTTGCAGTCGCTGGTTGGCTTCGTCCAACGTTTGTTGACGCTGACTGGCGACCTCATTGGCGGCAGCCAGACGTTGTGCGAATTTTTCAAGTTGTTTAATGAAGTCCAGCTCGCCCTGCCACCGGTTGACTTCATTTTGGGCTTGCTGCGTGGCGTTCTGAGCCGCTTGATATTCGGCGGCCGCCGCGTTTTGGACCTCGGCCAGAGGTACCAGGCGGGTTTCCAGATCGGTCGCGGAGGCCTTTGCCGTTTCGAGTTGTTGGGTGGCCTGCTGAACCTTTTCGTCGGTGGCCGTCACCTGGGACGTCGACTCGGTAATTGCGGTTTGCAATTGCGTGATGGTGGTTTGCGTACTGGTCATCTGCTCGTCCAGTGACTTGAGTCGCTCGGTTAGCGTTTGGACTTGCTGTTGAAGAGTTTCGTCGCCCGGCAGTTTCTCCGCAGCCTCAATCATCTTTTGCAGGGCCTCGGCCAGCAACGGTTTGGCTGCGTTGCAATCGGCCATCTGTTGTTGGCAGGTTTCGAGTTGGGTTTTCTCGGCCGAGACCTTTTCGTTGGCGGCAATCATGGCGGCTTGCACCTGATCAAAGTTCGATTGTGCCGAAGTCCGTGCGGCGACCGCTGCATCCAGTTCTGTTTTAACTGCTGCGGCTGCAGCGGTGGCTTGTTGCAGTTTGGTCTGCAAGTCCGGCAGACTGGCCGAGTGCTGTGCAGCCTGTGTCTGCGCGGCTTCCAGGCGGGAAGCCAGCGGCAGTGGATTGGGGCTGAGCGTTCCCAGTTGGTTGCCGTCTTCCGGATTCCATACGCGAATCTCGCCGGTATAATCGCCGGCAATTGCCCGCGATGTTTCGTCGCACCAGGCCACGGACAAGGCGAGATCACTGAACGCGGCAAACGCCTTCTGCTCGGCGCCATCCTGACCCCACAGTTTGGTATTACGATCGACACCCGTGGACAATATCCGCCCGTCCCGCGTGAAGGCGATCGCTGAAGCTCCGCCACCATGCGCGTTCCAGGTTTTAATCTGCGATCCGTTATTCATCTCCCACAACCGGATCGAAGTGTCTTTGCTGGCCGACGCCAGAATGTTTGAGTCAGCTCGCCAGCAGATCGAATTGATGGCGGCCGAATGGCCCTTCAAAGTCAGATACTCGCGGCCTGACCACGACTCCCACACTTGAAGCCCGCCGTTGCGGTCACCGGTAGCCAGCAACACGCCGTCGGTGCTGAACGCCAGCGACGTGACCCAGTCCGTGTGCTTCTTATGCGTGAACTTGATTTCGCCGGTCTCGGTGGAATAGACATTAACCACGCGGCCCGAACCGCCGAGTGCTACCAGCGAATGGTCAGGGCTGATGTCCGCCGCCAGCACCGCGTCGAGTTCCTGTCCAATGGACGAAATGCGTTCGCCGGTTGCCACATCCCACAACACGGCGACACCTGAACTGCCAGCGCGACCACCGGCCGCCAGCAGGATGGAACCGCTGCGGCTGAATCGCACGACGTTAACCGAGCCCTCGGGGAACGGCAACACACCGATCAACTGCAGAGATCCGGTGTCGTACAGCAGCACCTGGTTTTTTCCGGCCACTGCGGCGATCGGCGCCCAGGGGCTGGTGGCAATGCTGGCCGCAACCGGATTGCGTGTCGTGTGCTGGACCGGTTCAAGCGCCGTTCGCGGCAATTGCGCGACGACTTCCGGACGCACCAGCGGATTGTCGCCCATGGCAACGGCCGATGGCTTGCGCATTACGGCACGGCTGCCCTGGTTTTCCAAAGCACCCATTTCGATCCACGTTTTGACCAAATCGATTTCCGCTTGCGGAATCTTGCCGCCCGGCGGCATCACCGGCTCATCTTCGTGGGTGATCAGCGAATATAGATAGCTCATATCCGGATCACCCGGCTCGATCACCGATCCCGAAGAACCGCCGAGCATCAAGCTGGTAAAGTTGGTGACGTCCAGATCACCACTCTTCTTGTCCGGACTGTGACAAGCGGCGCATCGTTGTCGCAAGATTGCCATGACATGGTCGTCGTAGGTGGTTTTGGTTTCCTGTGCACTGGCGGGAGCGACCAGCAGGGTCACGATTGTCGCGAGGATTCCGCTGCAAACGGCGTATCGAATTGTTTGGTGTTTCCACATTTTGTCGCGGTGGGGTGGGGAAGGATTGTTTGGCAGGCAAGATGCTTGTGCCACGTCCTGGCAGGCAAGATGCCCGCCTCACGTTATGCCAGGCAGATGCCCGCCCCATGTTTTCAGTCGTCAGTGATTAAATATGAACTCCTGGGAATTCAACAAGGCCCAGAACACATCTTCCAGGGCCGGCAGGGGTTCGGCGGCTTCGCCGACATGGGCTACCAGCCCTTTCAATTCTTCATCGGTGGGCACCCGGCCCAGGCACCTCAGATAAAGGTCCGTAATGAT
>CAMYKF010000371.1 GCA_947258905.1 uncultured Pirellulaceae bacterium
CTGTGCGGATTCCTGGGCTGCCGACAAGCCCAGTTTCTGAAGCAACGTGGCCGATTCAAATCCAAATGCATTTCCTGAGTTAGCACGTATCTGATTCGAGATCTGCCGCAATCGTTTAAGCTGATGCGGCAAAAGCACTTCGTTAATTCCCGCCGATGTCGCCTGCGTCCAATCCGACAGTTTCTCCCTTATTGTTGCTGGGGACTGAGGAACATCGCTGTTTACGATCCCGTAATATTCCGCGTACGCTCGGTTAGCAAAGTCATCCGCGACCGACGCCTGTTCCTGACTTAACTCGATCCGCGCGTGGGTACCGGAACCAGCGAGCAGCATCAACATGCGAGCCAGTTGTACGGCCTCGTTTTCTTCGGGCGTTTGCAGTTGTACTTCCCTTGTCTGGCCGTACAACACGGCGCTGCTTGCCATTGAAAGGCAAATTACCATTGTAAGTTGAACGCAGATATTTCCTCGCATGTTGGATCTCCGTTCAAAGTCAAGCGGTTCGGTTCGAGCCATCCAATAGTCTAGCCACACCGGATAAGAATGGCTCTAGATAAGGCTCAAAAGGTTGCTCAACCCAATCGGCTCACGGCTGGTAAATGGTTCGCCGTAGCGAACACCGATGGTTTTTCCCCAGTAGGCTGCTTCGATTTCCAGCTGGTCGATGAAAGATGGTTTCAGGTGTTCGCGGCCCTGAATGAACTGGCTGTGGAAGCACTCGATGGCCTGGCGTTTCCTGGGCCACTCGGCGGAAATATCCAGCACGAACGCCGGGTTGGCAGCCATCTTCAGGTGCACGCAGTAGTAGTTGTAAATGCGTGACGGATGATGTGGGTCGCCGGCCAGATCCGTCTTGCTCAACTTCGACCAAAACCTGGCGGCGTCGACCAATTGCGTTGCGGCCACATGATCCGGGTGAGCATCGATCCAAAACGGTGCAAACAGGTGAATTGGTTTGGTACGCCGAAAGACTTCAGCCAGCCTGGCTCGGTTCTCCAACGTTGCTTCGAGCGACCGATTGGGTAGTCCCAGATTCTCTCGCCACAACAATCCGAGCACCGCCGTGGCGGCTGCCGTTTCCTGCGCCCGTATCTCCTCGCTGCCATGCGGCGTGGGCTCGCCAGTGGTCAGATCCAGCACGCCGACACGCTGGCCCGCCGCGACCATTTTCAAAATAGCTCCGCCCATCCCCAGTTCCGCATCGTCCGGGTGCGGGGCGATGACGAGGGCGTCCAGGTGTTCAGGCATACAAGGATTCCTTGAAGATGGTGCTGGCACTTGCGTGCAGTCGTTGTCGATTGCGGCCGTGCAAATTTAACGAAAATTCGAGCCTGTTGCAGGAGCGGTCCGAGGGGCCCGCCACTGACCGGGATTCGATCTGGACAAGGCCGAGGCAAGTTGTCATTGTTGGCGGCCCGGAAAAAATGTTACCGGTGGGAAGGAGCAAAGATGCGATTATTTTGTATCGCCTGTGTGTTCGGCATTGTGGTGGCCAGCCTCGGTTGCATGACCAACAACTGGTCCTCGCCCTTGTTTGGCCAGGCGGAAAAGGACCCGCAGCAGGGTGAATTCCCCTATCTGACCGGCAGCGCTATGAATGACCAGCTGTTCGGCAGCGGCGTGGATCCGCGAGCCCGAGCGATCGAGAATCGTCTGGGATATCAGCACAGGGACTAGTGGTAATACGGCGAGGAGCTCCATTTGACCTGTAGCCGAAGTTGCAAAACTTCGGGGTTTCCGGAGGATGCCCTACCCGAATTCTTGCGAATCCGGCTACCTTGCACCCTGTCCTCAGGCTGCGCGGCTTAGTTCACGCAACATGTCCACCATGGCAAGATAGCCGTGTCCCTGACGACGGCAATTGCGGAGGCAATCCCGGTCCGGCCAGCTGTGGTAGCTCCCCTTGCCCGGTTGCCTGGGGACTCGAGTGGCATGGCCTCGCTGCAAGTCGCGAATCACGTTGGTCAGCATCTCGGCGGCCATATCGGCGCAGCGGTGCGCCAAGGAAACGCTGCTTTCACCTTGGTGAATGGGGGTCGAACGCTGCTGAATGATCTCACCTGTGTCGAAATCTTCGTCCATCCAGTGAACCGTGACTCCAGTTTCCTGATCACCTTCGGACATGGCCCAGATGTACGGTAACAAACCCCTGTGGGTTGGCAACAACGATGGATGGACATTGATGGCCCCGATTTTTCCAAGAGACAGCAAATCCTTGTCAAAACGCTGGTTGATATATATCGAGACCAGCAGATCGGGCTCCCAATCCGAGATGAGATTGCGGAGAAACGTCGTATTAATATCCGAGGTTGCGCGCAACTCCAGTCCATATTGGCGTGCGATGCGCCGCAGAGGAGCGGTTCGTGATGTTTTGCCGCTGATTCCCGGCAACAGGGAGGCGACCGGGCACAAGGCTGTTTCCAACGCCTTGGCAATCAACAGCGGACCCGACTGGCGATAAACGTATTTGACAGCATCGCCTGAGCTATGGCCCTGCCGCAGGGTTCTCGATCTGATCAAGCCCTTGATGTGCGGATGGAATTCGCGGACCAGCCGGTACGTAATCGCGTTAGCTTCCGGCAGGTCGATGGTGAATATGACCAGATTAATGGGGGTTCCTTTCATCAAGACGCGGAATACTTGAGCGCATCCTGGATGACAAAACGCTTGCTCACTGGCGGAAACTACCAGAAAATCGCGGTTGCCAGCAAGATTGACCTGGTTCCGTTCAGGGTATTCCCGAGCGGTCCAGCAAGATGATCTTGTCCAGAATTGCACCGGCTATTTAGTATCGTCATTGCGGAGGGGATCGATTTCCAATGACTGGCGAATCATGCCGGAAATCATCCCGGAAGCGAGCACTGATACTGCTTGCGTTGATCACAGTTCAGGATGAACAAGATGGTTCTGATGTCAGATCATGTGAAGGAATACGGAATCAAACTTCGACGCATCCGCAATCTGTATCTCGCGACGGCCATCGTCGGCTCGATTACGGGTTTGATGATTTTGTTGACTCCGTCGTTGGCCGGAAAGTTTCTTGGATTTCCCGAACAGCTTCCCGAAACGGACCCGGTTGTCTTCGGGCTGGTGGGAGCATTTTGGCTGGGCGCCGCCGCCATGGCGCTATTTGGGCTGCGGGCACCGCTACAGTTCCTGCCAATTTTTTTGTTGCAGCTGGTCTACAAGTGCGTGTGGTTTTCATTGGTGTTTGCACCACTGGTTGTGCGTGGCGAGTTCCCAACTTACGGAATCATCATCGCGGCCGGCAATGCACTGTGGATCCTTTTGGACGTAAGAGCCATTCCGTTTCGTTACCTGCTTCGCCACGAAACGGTTGATGAAATGCAACCCGGCGGCAGCCAGGTCCTGGCTGCCGGTACCGTACAACCGATTTTGGA
>CAMYKF010000372.1 GCA_947258905.1 uncultured Pirellulaceae bacterium
GTTGCGCAGCGGCGCGCTGGCCGGCAGCCTGCTGGCCCAGATGCCTGCCTGGAAACTCATCGACCCGCTGATCGTCTTTGGCTATATGCGCGACGACGAAGATGACGAATCCGTCGAGGATATTATCGACGGCAGTACGCGGGAAACAACGGAATCCGAATCGGCATCGGACGGGGAACCTGCGGACAGCTGATTCCCGCAATCCCAACCCAGCCGTCACGACCGGTAGAACCTTCACAGTTGCGCGCATCCCGCAGCAAAGTGACCGCCGAGGCAACGTCACCGGAACAGGCAAGACCTAGTCTTTAGTGTGGCAATCCGTTAGCCCGGCAGAATCATCCACCAGCGGTTCCTGATTATCGTGATACCAAGGCTGCGCAATCCCGTACCATCAGCAACGACACGATGTCTATCTCGCTCGTTGCTGCGCTGGTTGGGAACTGGCCGGCGTGCCTTGCTGGAACAGGAAAACCCGTTGCCGGCAGCCACGGCCTTTACGATTCATGCCTGTGAACTGGAAAACCGCGTGCTGTACAGCGGTTCGCCTGTGCCCATCGAGTTGATGGCGGAACCAGCTGCCGATGCGGTACCTGACATCGCTGATATGCTCTGGGAAGCACAGCACGACAGCATAGATCTGGATTACCTCGTCTGGTCCATCGAGGATGCAACGCCGGAAATGTTCCAGGCCGTCGAGGAGCCCTCCACGGCGACGGCCTTGCCACCGGTCAGCGAACTGATCTTTATCGACACGAGTGTCGATGAGTACCAGTCGATGATCGACGATGTGCAGTCGCAATTCAGTGACGGCTCGGTGCAAGTCGTTTTGCTCGACGGCGACGATGCCATTTCGCAAATCACCAACGCATTGGCCGATCATGACAACCTGCAGGCCTTGCACATCGTCTCGCACGGCAATCAGGGGCAGGTCAATCTCGGCGACGTGGCGCTGAGCAGCAACAACCTGACTAGCTACGCCGGTCAAATCGCCATGTGGGGCACGGCGTTGTCGGCCGACGCCGATATTCTGTTTTACGGCTGCGACCTGGCAGCCAGCGCAGCCGGTGTCGAACTGCTGGAATCCCTGTCCGAACTGACCGATGCCGACGTGGCAGCCAGTGATGATGCGACCGGCCATAAATCGCTGGGCGGCGACTGGGACCTGGAGTTCGCATACGGTCAGGTGGAATCCTCCATTGCCTTTTCGGCGGATTTTCAGGGCAGCTGGAATCAAGTGCTCGCCACCATCACGGTCGACACAGCCGCAGACTATGTCTCTGCCGATGCTCGCTGGGGCAATACGACATCGATTGCCGGGCTATTGGCCGACAAGGGTTCTGACGGATTGATCTCGCTGCGTGAAGCGATCGAAGCCGCCAACAACACAGGTAACGGAGGAACGCCGGATCAGATCGTATTCAATATCGCTGATGGATCTGCCAACCAGTTTTACTACACCGATGATGGGGTCGCCGGCCAGGTTTCCCTCGCCAATATCGCCGATGCGACGGCGTTGGGTGGCGAAGGATTCCTGACCATTCCCGATCCCGACCATATCTTCTCCTGGTTCCAGATCGATCTGGCCGGAAATCCCCAATTGGCAATCAGCGAAGCAGTCATCATCGATGGATTCACGCAATGGGGCGCCTCGCAAAACACGCTGGCTGTTGGCAGCGATGCAGTGATGCGAATTGAGTTAACGAATTCCGCTGGCGATTCGAATCGAGGCATTTTTATTGATGCCACTGGCGGCGGCTCAACCATCTCGGGACTGACCATCAACGAATTCGGCGCAGCTGCCATTCTGACCAATCCGGGTGCCAACGGAAATACTTTTACAGGTAACTTCATTGGCACCGACGTTACCGGCACGATCGATCTCGGCAATCAGGAAGGCATTCACTTGCGCTCCGGCGGCAACACGATCGGTGGTCCCGATCCAGCCGATCGAAACATCCTGTCAGGCAACAACTCGCGCGGAGTAATCACGTTTACGTTTAGCCCGATCGAAGCCGGCAACATTGTCCAAAACAACTACATCGGCGTGGATGCTACCGGGCTGGTGGCCATGGCCAACGGAGGCACCGCCGGCATTCAGGTCTACAACCAGTCCGGTATGCAGATTATCGACAACGTAATCTCCGGCAATACAGGACACGGCATCACGTTCCTGTCCGGTGGCGACGCATTTAACACGACCATCCTGGGGAACTTTATCGGTGTCGGCGCCGATGGTACCACGATGATTGCCAACGATGACGGCATCCGCATCGAAAGTGATATTGCCAACGGGACACAAATTGGCATCGCTGGTCAGGGAAATGTGATTGCGGGCAACAGGAACAGCGGAATTGTTCTGGATGGTTCATCATCGGTTACGACTACGACGATTGCAGGCAACTTTATTGGTACTGATCTGACGGGGCTGCTGGATCTGGGCAACGTCGATCATGGCATACTGATTGAGAATGGCGCATTCAACAATACGGTGGGCGGTCTTGTCGCAGGCAGCGGCAACGTCATTGCCTTCAACGAAAAGGACGGAGTCAATGTCAGGAACTCAGCTTCCGATGGCAACGCGATCCTCGGTAACTCGATCTACAGCAATGATCAATTGGCCATTGACCTGAATAACGACGGGGTCACTGGCAACGATGACTTTGGTATTCATGTTGTCGTTACAACTTAGGCGTCGTGAGATGGAGACGATCATGAAGATTCGAATCGTTGGCCGGCGTGTCCTGATGACGCTCGCGCTGCCCCTGTCGCTGTTACTCCTGGCGAGCGCGAGCTTCGCTGCGCCCGGGCTCGACCACGAAGCCCGCCAGGAGCTCCAGGATTCCGGCGTCGACAAGTACATCGGCCAGTTCACGGCGACCGAGAGTGCCTTCGGAGTCTGGACGAAGCACAGCTTCGACCCCGAGTACGTGCCCGACCCGTCGTATCCCGCAGGCGTCCGACCCGACGGCCCGGCCTGCATCGCGGGTACCGATTACTCGGTGTACACCCGGGAGGGCGACCCGAAGAAGGTCCTGATCTTCCTGCAGGGAGGCGGTGCCTGCTGGCAGGGCTTCTACAACTGCAACATCCTGGCCGAAGACCAGGCGCCGCCTCAGCAGGGGCCGTTCCCCGGCGTCTTCGACTCGACCTCGCCCGACAACCCGTTCGCGGACTACTCGATCGTCTACATGCCGTACTGTGACGGGTCGGCCTTCGGGGGCGACAACGACGTCGATGACCCGGGCTTCCCGTTCGCACAGACCCGCCACCACCGCGGGGTTCGCAACGTGAGCGCCGGCATGGACGTCGCGGCGGACACGTTCCCGCGCGCCAAGCGGGTCACGGTGATGGGCCACAGCGCGGGCGGCGTCGGCGTCGCCG
>CAMYKF010000373.1 GCA_947258905.1 uncultured Pirellulaceae bacterium
ATATCATTGTGCGCACCGGTGAGGAAGGCCGGATTGTGCGGGTGCGCGATATCGTGGTCGACGACGAAATCATCGAAGGTCAGGAGTATCGCGGCGTTGAATTGGGAGCCAAGGACTATTCGTTTGATTCGCGTTTCAACGGAATCCCGTCTGCGACTTGCGCCATCTACCAACTGCCTGGAGCCAACGCCCTGGAGGTGGCCTCGGCGGTGCGTGAGAAACTGGCGGACCTGTCCAGTCGAGCCGGCTGGCCCCGCGGGCTGGAATTTTCTGTTCCCTTTGACACGACCCGATTTGTAGAAGCCTCGATTCAGGAAGTCTACGAGACAATCTTCATTGCCGTCGCCCTCGTGGTGCTGGTGATCTTTCTGTTTCTTCAGGACTGGCGCTCGACGATTGTGCCGGTGGTGGCGATTCCCGTGTCACTTGTGGGTACGTTTGCGATCATGGCGGGTTTGGGATTCTCGCTGAACATGCTGTCCCTGTTCGGCATTGTGCTGGCCATCGGGATTGTGGTCGATGATGCGATTGTGGTCGTGGAAAACACATCACGTCATATCGCCGATGGACTCAGTCCCCGTGATGCCGCGGTCAAGGCCATGGACGAAATCACCGGCCCGGTAATCGCGACGACACTGGTATTGCTGGCCGTGTTTGTGCCGACAGCCTTTATGGGAGGTATCACCGGGCAGCTGTTTCGCCAGTTTGCACTAACCATCTCGGCTGCTGTGATCATCAGTACCATCAATGCGTTGACGCTGAGTCCGGCGTTGTGCGGGATCGTCTTGCGAGAGCCAAAGGAAAAACGGTTCTTCTTTTTCCGCGCATTCAACCGGACCTTCGACAAATCGACGGATATCTATACGGCCGTCATTCGCACGACCGTGCGTGTCGTGCTCATCACGATGCTGGTATTTGGCGGTCTGGTGCTGCTGACCGGATGGAGTTTTGGTCGCTTGCCCACCGGATTTGTTCCTGAGGAAGACCAGGGCTATATGTTCGTCAACGTCCAGTTGCCTGATGCCGCGTCAAAACAACGCACCGAAGAGGTGATGCGGAGACTGGACGAAATCTACTCCAACACCGAAGGAATCGCCGACTACATTTCGATCACAGGGTATTCGATGTTGGCGGGCAGCGCCAGTTCCAATGTCGCTTTTTCGGCGGTGATGTTTGAGCCCTGGGGCGAGAGGAATTCGACGGAGCTCAGTCAGACGACGATATTGGCGAAGTTGCAAGCCGAGTTTGCCGAGATCGATGAAGCGATCGTGTTCGGCTTTATCCCGCCACCGATCGATGGTCTGGGAGCCGCCGGTGGATTTCAAATGGAAGTGCAGGATGTCGGAAACGCCGGCTATGAAGCGCTGGAAGCGGCCTCGCAGCAACTGGTTGCCAGCGCCGACGGACAACCGGGCCTGGCCGGAGTCAATTCCACGTTCCGCGCCAGTGCACCCCAGTTGTTTGTGGATATCGATCGCGTGCAGGTAAAGGCCAAGGACGTTCCACTCAGTTCAGTCTTTGCAACCTTGCAGGCGCACCTCGGTTCGGCCTACGTCAACGATTTCAACTATCTGGGACGAACCTATCAGGTGCGGATTCAGGCTGATGCGCGATACCGGGCCAACAAAGAAGATATCGTCAGCCTGGAGGTTCGTAACCGTTCCGGTGAAGCCATTCCGATGGGCTCGCTGGTCAGTGTTCGCGAATCATTTGGTCCATCGGTCATTCGGCGCTACCAGATGTATCCCAGTGCGTCCATCAATGGTTCGGCGGCACCGGGGACGAGTTCCGGACAAGCGCTGGCGATCATGGAAGAAACAGCGGATAACACCCTGCCTCCCGCATTCAGCCATGCATGGACCGGCATGTCATTTCAGGAAAAGCAGGCTGGTGGGCAGGCACTCATCTTCGCTCTGGCCATCCTCGCTGTATTTCTGGTGTTGGCTGCCCAATACGAAAGCTGGACGATGCCTGCCGCCGTTATCGCAGTGGTTCCGCTGGCGGCACTGGGCGTGGTCATCGCGTTGATGGTGCGTGGCGCCGACAACAATACGTACACGCAAATCGGTATCGTGCTGCTGGTCGCTCTGGCCAGCAAGAATGCGATCCTGATTGTCGAATTCGCCAGCGAACTGCGGCGCAAGGGCGAATCGATTCGCGACGCAGCCGTCGATGCCGCCCGCTTGCGATTCCGCGCTATCCTGATGACGGCGTTCTCATCGATTCTCGGGTTCATGCCGCTGCTGGTGGCCGCTGGAGCAGGTGCCGCCAGTCGGCAGGCGGTCGGCAACGCGGTGGTTGGCGGCATGATTGCGGCGACCGTGTTCTCGTTGACTTTCGTGCCGGCGTTCTTTGTGGTGTTTCGCTGGCTCGGCGAATTGGGTGGCGGCGAATCCGAAACGCCAGACGCTGGCGAGTCAAAGAACAAGAACGCGGAGGAAGCCAGCGAGTCGTCAGCCGAGCAGGAATCGATGGCAGCCACCGATTCCAGTGAATCCAGCGAGGACTCCAGCGGTTCAGATACTGACAATCAGGACAATTAAGTTCAGTATCGAGTGAGACATGTGGAATTTCACAGGGCGAGAGCGACCCGGGTTTGCGATCGAGCCCGGTCCCGGACAGGAATCGGTATGGGACTATCCCCGACCGCCGATTTTTGTTGAGGACAATCGGGAAGTCAGTGTACGCCTTGGCAACCTTGTTGTGGCACAGACCTCGGCGGCAATCAGGGTGCTGGAAACAGCCAGTCCGCCCACTTTCTACCTGCCCCTGGGAGACGTCAATGTAAACTTGTTGCGTCGCGGCAACGGCTCATCATTTTGCGAATGGAAAGGTGCGGCGACTTACTGGTCACTGGAGCACGGTGGCGAAGTGATCGAAAACGTGGGCTGGAGCTACGCCTCGCCGACCACCGCGTTCGCGAAAATACAGGGCCATCTCTCGTTTTATCCCGCGCTACTGGAGTGCTACGTGGATGGAGAGCGTGTCCGCCCGCAAATCGGCGGCTTCTACGGCGGCTGGGTCACGAATGAGATTGTTGGCCCGTATAAAGGGCAACCTGGAACCGCTGGCTGGTAGATGTATCTGTCGCGTCAAACGCGTGGCAACCGCCGAGGTGGCCAGGCCGCCAATTTCATATCAGATGAGCCCGGATCAGCTTGACCGCAATCGACAGCAGGACGATGCCGAACACCTTGCGCAGGATGCCGAGTCCGGCAGGCCCGAGCTTGTTTTCGATCCAGCCACTGAATTGCAGCACCGCAAATACGATCCCCAGGTTGAGGGCAATCCCGGTGAGGATGCTGACATGAGCAAATTCGGCTTTCAACGTCAGGATCGTGGTCAGCGTGCCAGCGCCGGCGATCAGCGGGAA
>CAMYKF010000374.1 GCA_947258905.1 uncultured Pirellulaceae bacterium
TGCAACAGGCGCTGGATGGCGAATTTCCGACCTTCGAATGGACCCACCGTGCGCTCGACGGCAACGTTGTCCCGTGCGAGGTCACCCTGTCGCGCTTTCCCGATCCGACCCGGCGGCTGGTGCGCGGCAGCATCATTCGGCCAACGGTTTGCCGGAGTTGTTTTTGGTCAGTGTCAGTCATTCGTTTGGGTGCCGGGCGCGCGGCGAGGCGGCAGGACGATGGCAAAAACACAAATGACGGTCATGATGATCGCGGGCCAATCGCCAATATAAGCGTAGGGGCTGGTGCGCGGTTTTAGTTCCACTGTGTGTCGCATCACCTGCTCTTTCCTTCGAGGTCCTTGATGAAGGATTTCTCCGGTGCTTTGAATGATGGCTGACAAACCGGTGTTGGCTGCCGCAATCACGGGCTTGCGATTTTCCACCGCCCGCATCACATTGCAGGCCAGATGATGGTCCAGCACTGCCGTGCCGTAAAACCAGCCGTCATCGGTGAGATTGATCAAAAAATCAGGGTCCTTGTTCAGCGAGCGCAGCTGTCCCACCGATTCACGTATTAAATGGGCCACGGCGCTTTCAAAGCAAATGAAGGGCATGGCGTAGTACGGTCCAATCTTGAAGGACTCGCCGAAATCGCCGCTGGCGAAACCCTCGCCAATGGGAGTCATGCGACCCAGTGCGGGAAACCATTGCTGGCCAGGTATATATTCGCCAAAAATCACCAGATGTTGCTTCAAATATCGTTGCGACACCTGTCCCCGCGTTCCGATCAGCACCGCGGAATTAAAGAACTCGTCCTTGACCGGATCGCGCGTGGCCGTCCCGGCGACCAGCGCAGGCGGGTCGGGATCAAGTCCAAACAGCCATTCGTGAAAATCCCGAAAGGCCTGGCGAATGGCGTCATTTTCGTCCGATGTGCCGCCGGGCAGTATCTCGGGAACGGGATATTTGCCTTCGGGCCAGATAATCAAGTCCGGCGGGTTACTGCGAATCGAAGCGTCGTACCACTCCTGGTGGATCCTCAAATAGTCTTCCATCCGTTGCCTGCGATACTCGGCCAATTCCTGTTCGGTGTCAGGAAATCGCGTATCGATGTTGCCCTGAATCACAGCCATGTCGATCGGTTCGCCGCTGGCCGTGGCAAAGTGCTGCAGCTGGACCATGCCGTAACCGACAACAATCCCCAGCGTGACCAGGCAAGTCACGACACCGGCAATTTGTCGTTGCCTTGAAATCAACAGGAAACATCCCGCGGCGAACAGGACCATGAGAAACGTCAAACCATAACCACCGGCAATGTCGCTGACCTGCAAAATCAGGGGCACCCGGTATTGGGAATTGGCCAGCATGGTCAGTCCGAATCCGGACAGCGCATGCGCCCGCACCCATTCCAGCGCCGTGAACACCAGAGGTGCCGCAATCAGCATTGGCACTCGATGTCCGTGAACCAGCTTGCGACCAATCCACACAAATAACAGCGGATAAATGGAGAGAAACAGAAACAAGGCCACCCAGCCGAACCACAACAGGGGATGTGGAATCGAGACGTAATAGGTGGCGGCCGCCCAGTACACGACGGACGCCAGCCAAATCTTTTTCCATGGATGGCTGGCCTCGAAATCAGGCGTGGCGACCAGCGCGATCCACGGAATCGTGGCCACCCACGCCAGGGGCCACCAGCCGACGGGTGGAAAACTCAGCAGCAGCAACACGGCGCCAGCCAGTGCGGTCGTCAATGGCCGCTTGCCAGCCCAGGCCAGCAGCGGTGACATCGTCGTTGAATCAGTCATCCTGTCCGGTGTATCCGAATTGGCATTTTTCGTCGATAGCGCTGAATGACGGCCGACGGCAGAGTCGCCGATCAACCGTTATCCATGCAAAACACCGGCACCGCATCGCCCGTCCGGAAAGTATCACGGGCTCCGTCAAACACGACGAAGCAGTTGGCAGCCGCCAGCGTTTTCAAGTCGGCCGAACCCTTCCAGTCCAGCGGCTCGACGAGCCACTGATCATCGGTCCACTCCAGCCGAGACGGCCAGTACGTGGTGCGACCGGGACGCTGGCTGTGGTCCCTGGCCAGCTGGGCACTCAGCTGCCGCTGTTGTGGATCGCAACCGGCCAGCCTCAACAGCAGAGGAGCAACAAAAACGTGAAAGCAAACCATGGAACTGACCGGATTGCCGGGCAAGCCAAACACCCAGGAATTGACAGTCCCGGGGCCGGTGCGAGTGCCAAACCAGATCGGTTTGCCTGGTTTGATTTTCACCTTGTGAAACACCTGTTCGACGCCGAGTTCCTGCAGCACGGCCGGCACCATGTCACGCGTGCCGGCCGACACGCCGCCGCTGAGCACCAGCACGTCGTAGCTCAGACCTCGCTGCACCAATGCGGCAAGCTGCTCGCGATCATCGACACCAATTCCCAGATCAGCAACATTACTACATAACTCCCGGGCCAGACTGGCCAGCATGGGTCCGTTGCTGTTGCGAATCTGGTTGGCAGCGGGTCGACTCGATACGTCCACCAGTTCATCACCGGTGGCCAGCACCGCCAAAGTCGGTTTGCGAATCACCGGGCACGTTGCTGCACCGGCTTCGGCAAGGACTCCAATGTCCTCGCTGCGAATCACGCGTCCGGTTGGCAGGATCGTTTCACCAACTGACATAGCCGTGGCGCGCTTCAAGATATTCTGTCCCGGCAGACAACGTGCGGCTTCCATCGTGACCACCGCGTCTCCGCCGCTTATGGCCTGGCTGGTCTGTTCAACCATCACCACCGCGTCGATTCCCGACGGGACCGGGGCGCCAGTCATGATCTGGACTGCCTCGCCCGGCTGCACGGTTTCATCGAATGACGTGCCCGCTGTAATCTGTGCCACGACAGGGAACTGGCGTATTCCCGCGGCGAAGTCCTCCGAGCGCACGCCGAATCCGTCCATCATGGCCTTGTCAAACGGCGGCGAATCCACGTCGCTGGTGATATCGGCGGCCAGCACATGGCCGGCAACGTCGCTTAAAGGCAGGGACTCGGCTGCCAGTTGCCTGGCAGTGTCGGCGATCAGTTGCAGGGCGGCTTCGATTTCAATCATGACTCGGCCTGTGCGCAGTCGGACCCATTGGTGACGCGAGCACTCCTCATGTGCGGTGCCGGATTGCCCGATCTGCCGTGGCGTTTGCTGTGGGGCTTTTTGTTTTCGTCGCGGGATGTGCGCGTCGACGGTTTCACAAACGTGCGTTTGCCCACGCCCCCGCTATCGAACAAAGTCAGCAAGACGGGCAATACAATCAGGTTTCCGAGCATGCCGCCCAGCATGGAAAGGCCGACGAGACCGCCGAAGTAAACGGTGGGAATAAACTCGCTGATACACAGGC
>CAMYKF010000375.1 GCA_947258905.1 uncultured Pirellulaceae bacterium
GGACCGGTAGTTCATTTCGATCATGGCTGGTTCGTCGAGACTGGATTCCAGCTTGAGAAAATTCGTCACGACTTGCGGGTACCGGTCTTGCAGATCCTTGCGATACAGCACGACACAGTCGTAACGCGGAAAGAACTGCAAATCGTCTTCCAGAATGGCCAGATCAAGCGTCTTGATCTTGGCATCGGTCGAATAGGCATCGATGACGTCAATTGTGCCGGATTCCAGCTGGCGGTAGGCAATGTCGTGATCCAGTCCCTGCACGTCTTCGTGGGTCAGGCCGTAATGTTGTCGGAACGCTGGCCAACCATCACCACGTTCCATGAATTCGCTGGTGAATCCCATTCGCAGGTCAGGATATTGAGCAAGCTGGGAGACTTTGGTGATGCCCAATTCCGCTGCGCGACTTTGCAGCATCCCGATAGCGTACGTGTTGTTAAAACCCAGCGGGCGACTGATCGCGATCCCCAGCCCATCCAGGGCGCCCTGCAATTCCTTGAATTGCTGCAGTTTTTGATCCGCCAAAACCTCTTGCATCAGCGTGCCCGTGTAATCGGGGTAGGCGTCGATGTTGCCGTCCACCAAGGCATTGAAAACCAGCCGGGTTCCGCCGAGTTCCTGGAAGTGCACTGTGCGACGTCCCGCGGCCCGCGACAATTCCGCCAGCGCTTCGCCCAGAATCACCGACTCGGTGAACTTCTTCGATCCGATTTTCACTTCGTCCTGGCGGCAGGAGAGCGGCGCAAAGGCCAGCACCAGCAACACAGCGACCGTGACGGCTGCCTTGATCATGCCCCTTCCTCCCTGCCAGCAGTTTGGAAATAAGGTTGTTGCGCATGGACAAAGTCAGTCACGAAGGGCGATGCGGGTCGCTCGCGCAGATCGACAGCGGTGCCTTGCTGAACGATCTGGCCCTCGTGGAGCAAAATCAGGGTGTCGCCAAGAAATGCGGCCTCGTTCAAATCATGCGTGACAAGCACAACGGTCTTGTTCAATTGGCGAAATATCTGTCGCAGCTGATTCTGCAACTGGTCGCGAATCATCGGGTCCAGCGCACCCAGCGGTTCGTCCAGCAACAGGATTTCCGGCTCCAGCAGCAACGCCCGCATCAAACCCACGCGTTGACGTTGGCCCCCCGACAACTGGGTTGGGTAACGCTGCAATCCGTCTGCGGGAAAGTCCGTCAATTCGATCAGCTGCCGGGTCCTGTCTTCAATTTGTCCGGTTGGCCATTTCAGATACCGCGCTGGCAGCGCAATGTTTTGCCCGGCGGTTAGATGCGGAAACAGGCCGCCAGTTTGGATGACATATCCAAAGCGTTGACACGCGGGTTCGGCGACTTCTGCAGCAGGTTTGCCGTCGATCAGCACCTGGCCGGAATCGGGCGTCAGCAGTCCGACCAGCATTTTCAGGATTGTGGTCTTGCCGCAACCACTGGGGCCGATCAGCACATTGGTCTGGCCCGGCTGAAACGTCAGGTCAACGCCGCCCACGACCTCTCGATCACCAAAACGTTTTGTTACCCGACGAAGTTCGAGCATGCAAAGCTCGCACGAAATATTCAAATATGCGACTAAGTTAACGTAACGCGGTTCGTAACGTTGCCCCTCTCCCTCGGGGAGAGGTCGTAGATCCCAATTGCGAGTAGATGATGTTACCGGACCCCTTCCGCGCTACTTCCGGCGCGCCGGGATTCTCCGCGAGGGAGAAGGAAAACAGCACAACTGCAAACCCATGTTTGTCTGGCCGTCACCGATTCTTGACGACCAGATGCAGGACGGCAAATAAATTCTGCTCATCGGTCCAGTATTTATGCAACTCGAATCCTGCCGAACTGGCCAGATCGGTGAACCCGTCGATCGTGTATTTGTGGGAAAACTCGGTAAAGATTCGTTCGCCTTCGGCAAACTCAAAAAATTGATCGCCGATTTTCACCGTTTGCCGGGACTGGCTGACCAGATTCATTTCCACGCGGCCCGGCTGTTCGTCGTATTCGGCCACGTGGGCAAACTGGTCCACGGCGAAGTCGGCTCCCAGTTCCCGATTGATACGCTTCAGCAAATTCAGATTGAATGCGGCCGTAACGCCCTGTGCATCGTTGTAGGCAGCATGGATCAGGGCCGGGTCCTTTTGCAAGTCGATACCTGCCAGTAACCCCCCCTCATGTCCCAACAAGTCGCCGAATCGTTCGAGCAATGCGACGGCAGCGTCAGGCGTGAAATTGCCGATGGTCGAACCGGGAAAGTAGAGCGCAGCGTGCGATGGTTCGATCGTCGATTCGGGCAGCTGAAACTCTTCGGTAAAATCAGCAGCGATTGGCAGGACCTCCAGGCCGGGAAACTGGATCCGTAAACGGCCGGCCGTTTTCAGCAAATGCGCTTCGGAAATATCCACCGGCACGTAGGCAGCCGGCTCAATCAGATGTTCCAGCAGAATCTGCGTCTTGATGCTGCTGCCACTTCCAAATTCAACTAACATGACACGCTCGCCCAGCTGCCATGCCATTTCATGCACGTATCGTTGCATGATCGCCAGTTCGGTGCGCGTCAGATAATACTCATCCAGTTCACAAATTTCATCGAATAAACGCGAGCCACGTTCGTCATAAAAATATTTGCACGGTAAATTCTTTTCCGGTTGAGCGAGGCCATCCAGGACATCCGCGAGAAAGGTTTTCGTTGCAGTCTTGATGGCGGCCTCCGGGCAAGAACGTTCAGGATGGGAAGAACGGGATAGTTTCGGACAACTTGCGAACCTGATCTTAACGCATTCACGCATCGAGGGTGGACCCCATTCGTCGAGCTGTAGAAAGTTACGTAAGGGATTAAACGGAGCGGCGTCAAAACCACAACTTCATATTCACTCGGCGATCGACCACCCAACCGCAGCATGCAGTACAAAACCCTGGTCAAACTCCTGATTCTCGTCGCTTTGGCAGCAGTGATGTTGCTGGGTTATTTTCAGTTTCGTGACGTTCTGTCACTGGAAAATCTGGCCGAACAGGAAGGCAAGTTGCGTGAGTGGAAAAACGCCAATCCGGTGCTGGTTCTTGGCGCTGCATTTCTGTTGTATGTCGCCATCACAGGAATTTCGTTGCCCGGCGCCACAGGCCTGTCGTTGGTTTACGGCTGGTTCTTCGGCTGGATTCCCGGCGTCGTGCTGGTTTCCTTTGCATCTACCACCGGAGCGACCGTGGCGTTTCTGCTCAGTCGTTATCTGTTTCGCGACACCATGGACCGGAGATTCGGCGATCGCCTGGCCGCGTTCGACAGAAACCTGGAAGAGGATGGACCGTTCTATCTGTTTACGTTGCGTCTGATTCCGGCCGTCCCGTTTTTTGTGATCAATGTGGTGATGGGACTGACCAAAATGAAAACCTGGACGTACTGGTGGGTCAGCCAGGTTGGCATGCTGCCAGGCACGCTTGTTTATCTGTACGCCGGGTCTTCGGTGCCGAGCCTCAGGGAATTGGCCGAGACCGGTGTTGGTGGCCTGTTGTCGACGAATATGTTCATTGCGCTCGCGATCCTTGGTTTGTTCCCGATCACCGTGAAAAAAATCATGGACCGTTTCAAACGCAACGGAAAACACACGCCCGCAGACAGCTGTGGGCCCGACCGTTCCGCCTGACGTTCGCAAACCCACTTGCATGGCCAGTCAGGCCGGGGAAAGACACATGAAATTCGCTCCGCTCCAGCCGCTCGACGAAAACAACCGGCGTCTGCAATCGCACGTGCACCCGGTCGATTGGCAGAATCCGCAGCCGCAGAAGAATTACCATCTGGTTGTAATCGGTGCGGGCACGGCCGGACTGGTCACGGCTGCTGGTGCTGCAGGCCTCGGAGCGCGGGTCGCATTGATCGAGCGGGAACTGATGGGCGGCGATTGCCTGGTCGTCGGGTGCGTGCCGTCCAAGGGCCTGATCAGCGCCGCACGAGCCGCCGCGAATGTGCACAAGGCCGCGCGGTTTGGCGTGGAGGTCCCGGCCGGTACGCGGGCTGATTTCGGGGCCGCCATGCGGCGCATGCGCAAACTGCGCGCCGATATCAGCCCCGCCGATTCCGCAGCACGCTTCGCCGGTCTTGGGGTGGACGTGTTTTTGGGCCAGGGCAGCTTCGTCGATGACCAGACGATTCGCGTCACACACGGTGATGGCACGCAAGCCGATTTGAAATTCAAGAAAGCCGTCATTGCCACGGGCGCGCGTGCCGCTGCACCGCCGATTACCGGTCTCGACTCCGTCGAATACCTGACCAACGAGACCCTGTTTTCGCTGACCGAACTGCCACGACGATTCGGGATTATCGGTGCGGGTCCAATT
Organism: uncultured Pirellulaceae bacterium; assembly: GCA_947258905.1. Lineage (GTDB taxonomy): Bacteria > Planctomycetota > Planctomycetia > Pirellulales > Pirellulaceae > CAJQPP01. The sequence goes on from CAMYKF010000375.1 coordinate 4,322, forward strand.
GGTGCCGAAATGGCCCAGACCTTTGCCCGCCTGGGCAGCCAGGTGCACTTGTTCGAAATGGCCGAGCGCATTCTTGGTCGCGAAGATCGAGACGCTGCCGCCATTCTGCAAAACCAGTTTGATCGCGAGGGTATTCACACGCTGACGGGCAGCAAGGACCAGCAGATCAGTCCTGCTGACGGTGGTGGCATCCGCATCACCGGGAAGGCCCAAGACAAACCGTACGACGTCACCGTGGACCAGTTGCTGGTGGCGGTCGGCCGCGCTCCCAACACCGATGATCTGAATCTGAAAGCGGTCAACGTGAGTTACGATCGTCGTGGCGTTCAGGTCAACGATCGGCTGCAGACCACGAACAAGCGCATCTATGCCGCAGGCGATATCTGTTCGCCACTGAAGTTCACGCACGCGGCCGACTTTCAGGCACGGATCGTGATTCAAAACGCATTGTTCGCGCTGGGGCCTTTCGGACGCAGGAAGTCCAGCGACCTGGTTATCCCCTGGGCCACCTACACCTCGCCGGAAGTCGCCCATGTCGGCATGTATGAACAGGAAGCCAGGGATGCCGGCATTGCCATCGATACCTTCGTGCAACCATTCGAGCACGTCGATCGCGCCATACTGGACGGAGCCACCGAGGGTTTCGTCAAAGTCCA
>CAMYKF010000376.1 GCA_947258905.1 uncultured Pirellulaceae bacterium
TTGCCTGCTCGGGTGCCATATAAAGCGGCGTTCCAAATACCTGGCCATCCAGGGTGATCGATGCCTCGTCGACGATTCGGGACAGACCAAAGTCCATTATGCATGCCGTTTCTTCTTTCGAGATCATGATGTTGCCGGGCTTTATGTCGCGGTGAATCACATTCACTGACTCTGCCGTGATCATGCCCTTGCAAACATGCTTCATCCACTGACAGATGCGATCATGATGGGGGCGCGATTTTATGAGTCGTTGCAGCGTTTCACCATCGATCCACCGCATGACGATGGCGATCTTGTTGTCAGCGAGTCGAATGAAATCATAAACTTCGACGACGTTTGGCGAATCGACCCGCGCCAGTGCCTTGGCCTCGGCAATTTGGCGATCGACGTTGTCGGACACATGAAAGGTCTTCAGCGCAACTTGACGGTCCAGTTTCGTGTCATGGGCGCGAAAAACGATGCCCATGCCGCCTTTGCCAATTCGCTCTTCAATTTGATATCGAGTCTCAATGGTCGCCAGATCGGTATCCGAAAGTCCAACAACAGGTTTGTGATTCGCCATTTCGCTTAGCCACCTAAACCGAACGAGACGTTTTGCGCGCACTGGGTTTCTGCAAACCCTGACCGAGAAAGTAACCCAAGTGAATGATTGTCGCACAAGCTTTTGGCGATTTCAAAATGCCGTGCTAATTACAAGAAGCGCTCACCCATAGTCGATGGACATGGGTTGTTGCATAGGGAGCGGACCCTCGGCTTCAAGAAAGGGAGCGACTTCGATGGGTCCCATCCGCGTCAAATAACTGAACCACGACCCCCCGCTCAACTATCCGGATTCCGAAATATATCTAGCGCCATTTGCAGATCGCTAAACGAGTAGTTGATCCCAGAATACAAGCGATTTCTGGTCAAAGCATGAGCATATGAGTTAAGCTGGCCGTCGAGGTAATGAGGTGATTCGGTCTTCAAAAAGGAAGTTGGTGTGGAAGTTGTTGACAAGATTTCAGCTCAGCATGGGCAGAACGAGCCGACGATAATGCTTTGCCTGGGTGATCTCGCCCACATTCCTGACGAACAGGCCGTTGATGTGCTCGTTGTGTCGGCGTTCCCGGACGATTACGACCCGACCCCCGGAACGCTAATCGGAGCTTTGGATGAAGTCGGCATATCGGTGGCAGAGCTGGCACGCGATAAGGAGGTTGACCTTCGCAAGTTCTGTAGTTGCTGGCTGTCGCGTCCTCTAGAGCAAGGCGGACTGAATTTCAAACGCATTCTATGTTTCGAGCCATACTACCGCGGAAGAGCTCCGGAAGTGGTAGGTGATATTTTTCGCAGCATCGTTCCCTTTGTAACTGCTGAAACGCCAATTCGGCAAATTGCCATGCCGCTGGTGGCTTCAGGGATCCAGGGCGAATCCGGAGAGGAAATGCTAAGCCAACTGCTGGATGCTTCAGCGACCGTTCCCAAAACTCCCTCGCCGGCCACCTGCGTGTCGGTTCCGACATCACCAGCCGTAGTGGCGACATTGGGACTGAACTTGATCTGTGAATCGTCGGTTCGTTCGCGGAGCAGCCCGTTCAGCAGATTCTGGTCATTGCGGCGGCCGCCATCGCTGTACGAGTTCAGGACCGCCGAATTGGGGTCATCGGGCTGGAAGGCACCTTGGCCGTGCATGCCATCCAGCAAGCCAAACTGGCCGGTCATTGAGGCGAACAGGTCGGTGGCGGCCCGTATGCCAAACAAGGGCAGATGGATGGGACCGGTTTTGGCGGCAGCGGGTCGCCAGGCTTGTATCCACCTGAACCGACGATATTGGCGTTGGCCTGATTGGCGGCATTGGCTCGGGCACCCCAAAAAAAACCGCCGGCACCCACTGGATACAGGCGGCCTGGTTTTTGCAATTGGCAGGTTCAGTCGAGTTCGCGTCGCACCCGGCTCATGTCATCATCGACTGCGTCAGCCGTTCTCTTCAATCCGCGAGCCCATTGTTCCAACTGATGGTTGTCTGCCTGATCAGCGGCCCGACGGAGTTGCCTGGCCAGTGATTCGATGCGTTCCGCCGATCGCGACGCCTCTCGTGCATACTGGATGGCCCAATTCAACGACTGGGCGTTGTCAGGATTCTGCTGCAGCCCCTGGACGTTTTGTCTGACGGTGGTCACAAACATCACCAGTCGTTGCGATTCCTGCATCATCTGGCTGCGGATGCTGGAGTACTGTTGCGGAATTTGCGAGCTGGCGTCACGGAGAGCATTGGCATTCACGCCAGAACGGCTCACGGCTTGCGAAACTCGCTGCCAGTTGACTTCGTCGGCCACACAACTGGTGGCCATGACTGCGAACAGGCAATTCAGGGCCAATACGGCGATTTTGGACTTCTTGGTCATCATGATTCTCCTTGTGTTGTCGAGAGTAAATGAATGTTTGTCGCTTTTACCAGCGGCGACGGATTGAGTTTGTTACACGCCTGTTTCTGGATTCCCGCTTTTTTGGATACGGAGCGTTATTCCCGGCATTTCCTCCGCTTTCCGGGCTCGGCCCCGCGTCTGTTGCTGCAACCCGATAAAAGAATCGCCGCACATCGCCAGAACCCGGACGGTGCCGCGGTGGAAACGGCGACACAAAACCGGGATAGAGGCGTTGTCAGGCTGGACAACGCAGATTACGAGTCCTCATTTACCTGATTCATGGCGATCGCAGATTCTTCAGTGCACCCGTGATCAGGCCCTGAATATTGCCGGCTTCATCAGCGGCGGGGCGGAAGATCCCCGCGGTCCTTCCCCGCTACCACGAAGGACCGCCAGCAAAATCTGTAACGGTCGCTTCCCTTTTCCGCTTGTTGAATTGCAGGCATTGCACCAACCCGGCCAAAACCTGACCAAATCAAATCATGGAGTCTAAACGATGACGCAGAAAGCCATCCTGACACTTATCGCCGCAGCACTGACGTTTCAAATGATCGTGCCATCGGCGATGGAGGCAGCTGACAGCCAACCCGGAGCATATGTGTGGTACGTTCAGCGAACGGCCACGCAAACTGGATCGGCCCGGCGCGATGATCGGACCGTCGGTCCCATCGTTCAGACCCGCGGTCCCATCTACACCTACCAGGAAGCGTTGGCAGTAAAGAAGCACCTGGACCAAAACCGCTCATACGGGACGATTGTCTACAGCGTGGCCCGTATCGTGCGAGTGGCAAATCCGGCATTCAAGTCGCAACTGCCGGTCCAGCCAAAACGCCAACAATCACAATTTTCCCGCGCGCGACGACGTTAACAAAATGGAATCCCTCCGAAAAACGAAAAGTATCCGATCGGCCGTCCCGGACAGTAGTTCCGGGCGGCCATTTGCTTTTTCTGATCGAA